>JBGPFV010000001.1:0-32502 GCA_041483535.1 Terriglobia bacterium
CCTGCATCGATCTTGCCCCCGGATATTCCGCATCGCTCTCCGCGCTGATGAACACCGTGGGGAGCATCGGCGGAGTCGTTTCTTCCACCGTGACCGCCTCGATTGCGGTTCATCGAGGCTGGGTGCCGGCGCTGGACGTTGCGGTATGGGTCACGATCGGATCAGGACTATTGTTTACAATGGTAAACGCGAATCGCAGTATTGAGGAGAAAGGGAGTACGTAGCGGGTGACAGACATGAGGCAAACGAGAATTGTGTTGCTGGGAATTCTGCTGGCCGTTCCAGGGTATGGACAGGATCAGCCGCAAACCGCGGCTTCTTCCAAAGTCTACGGACAAGTCCAAGCGCCAGCAGCAACCGCGGACACCAATGCCACGCAAGCGCCACTGGTCCTCACGCTGCAGGATGCCCTTACACGCGCCAAAGCTAACGATCCGCAGTTCAGGGCGGCTCTGACGGAACTAGGGCTGGCTCATCAGGACACCGTGCAAAGCCGCGCTCAACTGCTTCCCAACGTCAACTACAACATGCAGTTCCTCTACACGCAGGGGAACGGTTCTCCTTCCGGACGCTATACGGCCAATAACGGCGTTCACGAGTACCTAGCGCAGGGAAACGTTCACCAGGCGCTTTCGCCGGGGATGTTAGCGGACTATCGACGCGTCGAAGCCGCCGAGGCTCTGTCGCGGGCCAAGTCGGAGATTGCGACGCGCGGTCTGGTCGTCACCGTGGTGCAGGCTTACTACGGATACGTCGTGGCCGAGCGCAAGTATGCCACCGCCCAGAAGGCGGCTTCGGAAGCGGACCACTTTCTCGGCCTCAGCCAAAAGCTGCAGAACGGCGGCGAGGTCGCGGGTTCCGACGTGATCAAAGCTCAGATTCAGGATCAGCAGCAACAGCGCGCACTGCAGGATGCTCTTCTGGCGATGAACAAGACTCGCCTCGATCTTGCCGTGTTGCTGTTCCCGAATTTCGACCAGAATTTCTCGGTCGTAGATGACTTGCGCCTGCCCGACCCGTTGCCCCCTTTCGTCGAAGTGCAGGCGGCTGCAACCAAGAGTAATCCGGAACTTCGGGCTGCGCTTGCCTCTCTGCGGCAATCCGACCAGGAAGTGAAAGTCGCGTGGGCGGCCATGCTGCCATCGGTCGGCCTGGATTATTTCTATGGCATCGACGCCAATCAGTTCGCGGTGAACGGTCCGGCTCCGGACCGGTTTCGCAACTTGGGATACTCGGCCACCGCTACACTACAGTTGCCTATATGGAACTGGGGGGCGGGTTACAGCAAGGTGAAGCAGGCGGATTTGAGGCGGCGGCAGGCCCATGTCGAGTTGAGCTTCGCGCAACGCCGGCTGCTGGCCGATCTGCGGTCGTTCTATGACGAAACCGAGACCTCGCGCGCGCAGCTCGAATCGCTAGGTCAAACCGCGGAACTTGCTTCCGACAGTTCACGTTTAACTACTTTGCGCTACCAGGCGGGAGAGGCCACGGTGCTGGAAGTGGTGGACGCTCAAAATACCCTGACGCTGGCTCGCAATGCGTATGATGATGGTCAGGTTCGTTTCCAGGTCGCCCTCGCGAACCTGCAAACCCTGACCGGGAGCTTCTAAAGCGTGTTTCACATATCGATTTGTGGGGAAGGAGGCCGCACCCTTCAGGGGCTATGGCGGGACCAGAGTTGCTGTGGCCACAGGCAGCAGCCGAGCTGCGCTCGCCTTGGACGGGCGAGGGCGCCCGTCCCCACACTAGCGCTGGCCTCAATCATTCCTGTTCTTGTGCTGGCGCTGGGCTGCTCCGCGGGCAAGCAGCCGGAGCCGACGGTCGCGGTTCAGGTGGTTCCGGTCAAGAAGGCGACCATCGAGCAGACGGTGACCTCCGAAGCCATTTTGTTTCCACTGGCCCAGTCGGCGATTGTTCCGAAGATCAGCGCGCCGGTCAAAGCGTTCTACGTGAATCGCGGCAGCAAGGTTCATGAAGGACAGTTGCTGGCCAAATTGGAAAGCCGCGACTTGGCTGCCGCTGCCGAGGACAACCAGGGAGCCTACGATCAAGCGCAGGCCGCCTACGCGATCGCCACCGCGTCTACTTTGCCGGAAGAGATTCAGAAAGCGCAGGGCGATACTAGGGCGGCGAAGCTGGCTCTGGAGGCCGAACAGAAGCTCTACGACAGTCGTCAAGATCTTTACAAGCAAGGCGCCCTGCCTCGCAAAGAGCTCGATCAAGCTACCGTCAGTCTCGCGCAGGCACGAACTCAATACGAAATTGCGCAGCACCACCTCGATGCTTTGATGGCGGGAGGCAAGCAGGAGGAAATCAAGTCTGCCAAGGGACAATTGCAATCGGCCAAAGGCAAGTATCTCGGCGCCGCGGCGCAGTTGAACTACTCGGAAATCCGCAGTCCCATCAACGGCGTGGTTACCGACCGTCCCTTGTACCCGGGAGAAATGGCTGCTGCGGGAACGCCCCTGCTCACTGTCATGGACACCGGCACGGTGGTGGCGCGTGCCCACATTCCGCAAGAGCAGGCCGCGTTGCTGAAGGTGGGCGACAAGGCCACGGTCCTTGTTGCTGGCGGTCCAGGCGAAGATGACGCGATCGAAGGAAAGGTGACCGTCGTCAGCCCGGCGCTTGATCCCAACAGCACGACGGTTGAAGTCTGGGTCCAGGCCAGGAATCCGAAGGAACGATTGCGACCGGGAACGAGCGTGCGGATTTCCATGCTGGCGCGCTCGGTGCCGAACGCGGTGGTCATTCCCGCGGCAGCGGTGCTCACCGCTCCGGACGGAACGAGCTATGTGATGGTCGTTGTTCCCGAAAATCGGGGCTCCGACAATCGTGCCCACCAGAAGACGGTGAAGACCGGAATCCGGCAGGGCGATCAAGTGCAGATTCTTGATGGCCTCATGGAAGGCGATCGCGTCGTCGCATCCGGCGCCTATGGCCTGCCCGACAATACCAAGATTCGCGTCGAAGCCGCCACCGAGTCTGACAAGACGGATCACCCATCGGACAGGCCATCTGCGGGAAAAGAGACAGAAAAGGATGCCCAGTAGCGCGATGACCGCGACCCAAGGTGAATCCCCTTACTGGTTTGCGCGCCACTCCCGCTCCATCCTCGTCTTAATCATCACGCTGGCGCTGGTTGGCATCTACGTCGCGTTCACCATTCCGGTTTCCGTTTTTCCGGACACGAATTTTCCGCGCATTCTGATTGCTGTCGACAACGGCGTGATGCCCATCGACCAGATGATGGTCACGGTCACGCGCCCGCTCGAAGAAGCAGTCAACAGCGTGCCGGGTCTGCGGCAGGTCCGCTCCATTACCAGCCGCGGATCGGCCGAAATCGACCTGTTCTTCGACTGGAACGTCGACATGTTCCAGACCTTGCAGTACGTGAACGCGTTGCTATCCAACGCACAACGCGACCTGCCGGCGAGCGCGAAGGTGGAAGCGCATCGCATGACCTTCGCCAGCTTTCCGATTCTCGGCTATAGCCTGACTTCGGACACAGTTCCGCAGACCCAGCTCTGGGAACTTGCCACTTACGAGCTCAAGCCCCGGCTGAACCGCCTGGATGGCGTGGCCCGCGTGATTGTGCAAGGCGGCCAGGAGCCGGAGTTTCACATCGTGCCCGATCCCGCCAAGCTTTTGCAGGCGAGTGTTACGGTTACCGACCTGCTCGATGCGGTGCGGCGCACCAACCTGATTGACTCTCCCGGCCTGCTCGAGCGTAACCACCAGCTCTACCTTGGGCTGATTAGCGGACAGGTGCACGATCCGCAACAGATTGCGGCGACCGTCGTCAAGACAACCGCCGCCGGTGTGCCGGTGCGGGTGGGCGACGTCGCGAAAGTGGAGGCGGCAGTTCGTCCTCTCTATACCATTGTTTCGGCGAACGGAAAGCCGGCGGTCCTTTTGAGCATCAACCGCCAGCCGGAAAGCAACACCGTGCAGGTGGCGGAAGAGGCGCACGCGGAAGTCGTGAGCATCCGCAAATCGCTGCCGCCCGGGGTGGAGATTCATCCTTTTTACGATCAGTCGGAGATCGTTCGGCAATCGATTGCCAGTGTCCGCGACGCCATTCTCATCGGCTTAATCCTGGCGTCGATTATTCTCGTGATTTTTCTGCGCGACTGGGGCACTTCCATCGTGGCTGGCCTGGTGATCCCGGTAACCATCGCGGTGACGTTCATCGCCCTTAAGTGGATGGGCGAGAGTTTTAACCTGATGACGCTCGGCGGGCTGGCTGCGGCGGTTGGCCTGGTGATCGATGACGCGATCGTGGTGGTGGAGAACATCGTGCTGCATCGCGACGCGGGCCAGACGCGGCTGCAGGCCATCCACAGCGCGCTGGGCGAGATCACCATCCCGCTGATCGGCTCGACCATCACCCCGATTGTTGTGTTCCTTCCGCTTGTGTCCATCACCGGCGTAACCGGCACGTTCTTCCGCGCCCTCGCCGTCACCATGTCGGTCTCGCTGCTCACGTCGCTGGCGCTCGCGCTCAGTTGGACGCCGGCGCTCAGCCAGTTTCTGATCAAGCGATCCACCGGCGATTCGTCCGACATCCCGGACGGCATCGCGGAGAATGATGAAGACGCTCTCGACCAGATCGCTCCTGAGCCAGAGGTCGAGTCGATCCGGCGTCTGATGGAAGTGGAAGAAGCTTCACTCAGCGGCTTTTTCCGGAAGGTGATTGCCTTCCACGAGCGCTGGTTGCGCCGGGCGCTGGAGCGCCCACGCTGGCTGGCCGGCTTCAGCCTGGTTCTGATCGTCATTGCTTTCGTGTGCTACCAGTTCTCCGGCTCCGACCTGCTGCCGGAGATGGACGAAGGCGGTTTCATTATCGACTACATCATGCCCGCGGGCAGTTCCTTGGCGGAGACCAATCGCGTGATCCGCCATCTCGAACAAATCCTGCACGGTACTCCCGAGGTCGAGTACACCTCGCGGCGCACGGGCATGCAACTGGGCCTGGCGTCGGTGACCGAGGCCAACACGGGCGACATTTCGGTGAAACTCAAGGCCTCCCGCAGCCGCGATATCGAGGACATCATCGCCGAGGTTCGCGCGAAAATCAGGACAGAAGAACCGGCCATTGACGTGGAATTCGTCCAGGTTCTCCAGGACATGATTAACGATCTGACGGGAGAACCGCAGCCGGTTGAGATCAAGTTGTTTTCGCAGGATGCTTCCGTCATCGAGGACTGGGCGCCGAAGGTAGCGGATGCGATCGCCAAAGACAAAGGCGTGGTCGATGTCTTGAACGGAATCGATAACACCATCAGCGGTCCGGCAGTGATGTTTCAGGTCGACCCCGCCATCGCGGCACGGGCCGGGTTCACTCCCGAAGAAGTTGCGACCGACGCGACTGCCATTCTGGAAGGCGAGCCGTCGACGACTCCCGTAGTCACTCATGATCGCACGTACACCGTGCGCGTGCGCTTTCCGGCGGGGAATCGAGCTTCACTCGAGGCCATGCGCGACACGCTGCTGGTCAGTTCGACGGGCAAAACGGCGACGCTCGGATCGCTGGCCACGCTGACCGAGATTCCCGGACAGACGGAAATCCGGCGCGAGAACCTGCTGCGGAATGTGGTGGTCTCGGCGCGACTGGAGGGCGTCGACCTGGGCACGGGTGTTGCCAGCGTCAAGAAGAGCGTGGAGCAGTTGCATCTGCCTTCTTCGATTCGGGTGGTATACGGCGGAACCTACCAGACGCAACAAAAATCATTCCGCGATCTCATCTTCGTGCTCATCCTGGCGGTGGTGCTCGTCTTCATCGTATTGCTGTTTGAGTTCCGGACCTTTGCCGCGCCCCTCGCGATTCTTTCGTCGGCCCTGCTTTCGACCTGCGGAGTGTTTCTGGCCCTGTTCATCACCCGCACCACGTTCAACATCTCGTCGTTCATGGGGATGATCATGGTGATTGGCATCGTGGCCAAGAACGGTATTCTGCTGCTCGATGCCGAGCAAAAATTCCGCGCCGCCGGACTCTCGCTGGAAGAAGCGGTCATTCAAGCAGGGCGCCGCAGGTTGCGGCCGATCGTCATGACCGCGCTCGCCGCGGTAGCGGGAATGCTGCCTCTTGCATTCGCCATGGGCGCAGGATCGCAGATGTTGAAGCCTCTAGCGATTGCCGTGATTGGCGGCGTGCTCCTTTCCATGGTTCTGTCGCTGATCATCACTCCCGCGGTCCACCTGTTCGCCACCCGGCGCGCGCTGCGAAGTTCCTAGGAGTTCCCGAACCCAAGCTGAGTTTGATAAGGTATTCGTGCCATGACGACGAAGAAGAACGCAGTCTGCAGCACGGCGCTCAGGGAAAAGGCGCAGTTAATGTCGGGTTCGGAGATTGAACGGACGCTGGTGCGTTTGGCTCACGAAATCCTGGAAAAAAACGGTGGCGTTGACGGCTTAGGACTGGTCGGAATCCGCCGTCGCGGAGTGCCCATCGCCGAGCGCCTGGGCAAAATAATTCAGCGGGTGGAAAAGAAGAAAATGTCCGTGGGCGCGCTCGATATCACGTTCTATCGCGATGACCTTTCGACCCTGGGACCGAAGCCCATCGTGCAGGAAGCGGAAATCGGCTTTTCCATCGACGGCAAGAGGATCGTGCTGGTCGACGACGTGCTTTATACCGGCCGCACCACGCGCGCCGCCCTCGACGCCCTTTTTTCGCATGGCCGCCCGAGCCATGTGCAGTTGCTGGTGCTGATCGATCGCGGCCATCGCGAATTGCCGGTCGAGGCCACCTTCATTGGCCGAACTGTGCAGACTGCCGACAATGAAGTGATCGAAGTCAAGTTGACCGAGATCGATGAAGCGGAGAAAGTTCTGCTGATGGAGAGGTGAAGTTCTGCAGCATGTCAACAGATCTTGTCATCCTGAGCGAAGCGAAGGACCCGCTTTCCTGGCACTGCGCGAGACAGCAGGTCCTTCGCTTCGCTCAGGATGACAATTCACGAAAGGTGTTGCTCACTACGGTCCGGCCCCAAGTTTCACCACGTACTGCTAGACCTTGCCTCTTTCGCTCCACTCTGCGTCGAAGCGCGCCCGTGCATAGAAAGACTTCTGCGTTCCGACTCCCGTGGTTGACAGGCCAGCGTAAAGGTTAGCCCGCCTAACCGCTTCCCGCTCCGGCAGGCCCTCGCCAAGGAAGGCCGCAAAGCTGCCAATAAAAGCGTCACCGGCGCCGGTGCTGTCCACGCTCTTCACCTTAAACGCGGGCACGTGCTCCATGCCTTCGCTTCCGGCAAGCAGCGAACCATTCGCACCCAGAGTAATAATCACGCGCCGAATACCGCCGGCAAGAAGTTTTCCCGCGCAGCGTCTGGCGTCATCCAGATTGTGCACTGAGATGCCGGAAATCGCCTCCGCTTCACTCTCGTTGGGAACAAAGTAATCAAGATCCGCTACGGCTTTGAGGTCGATGGGTTGCGCGGGAGCCGGATTCAAGATGCAGCGGATGCCGTTTTGCCGCGCAAACTTGATGGTGTAGTACACGGTCTCCAGCGGGATCTCAAACTGGAGAACGATGCAGTCGGCGCTCTTCAGCATGTCCGCGGCAGCATCCACGTCGGCCGGTTTCAATTCGTCGTTCGCGCCTTTGACGACGATGATTCGATTCTGTCCGGAAGGATCGACGAAGATCGGCGCCACTCCGCTGGAGACACCGCTTACCTGGCGCACGTACGTGGCATCGATCCCAAGTTTTTCAAAGTTCTTGATGGTCGACGGACCGAACAGATCGTCCCCAACTCGCGCCACCATGAAGACGTCGGCTCCGCAGAGGCGGGCGGCAACGGCCTGATTCGCGCCTTTGCCGCCGAATCCAAGATCGAATTTCTGGCCGAAGATGGTTTCCCCTGGCTTGGGAAACTGGTCGGAGAACGTGGTCAGATCAACATTGGCGCTACCCACAACCGCGATGCGAGGACGCTTTGCCATAGACTCCCATTGCCGCCGGCACGCTCAAACAGCGGGCGCGTCGAGCTCTGCACTATTTCTCATTCCCATTGCTTATCGATTTTAGGTGGCGGACCAGCTTGTCTTGGTCCCCAGTGGACATGCCCACAAATTCGATGCCGTTTCCAAACTGGGGATGCTGTGTTCTCACTACGCCCTCCGCCGTCACCTTCTCATCTCCCAGCCACAGCACGATAGCAAGTTTGCTTCCGACCTCGAGGGTCATACTCATTTCTACGTAGCATCCGGTCGCGCAGATATCCGAGGTTTCGACACGGAGCGGAGCCGTCGAACCCTCCGGCCTTAGCTCAAGCTGGAGCGCGGTTTTCGTGCGCGGGTACCTTCTCCGCTCCAACTGGGAGGATTGCGGGTCATCCATGATTCCTTCCTTCCTCTTCCACATCCCACGGTCGGGCGCCGCATGATGGAATTTGATAGGGGCCGAGTTTCGTGCCTGAGGTCCAGCGCCATGGGTGAGCGCCATTATAGCCTTAAGGATTCGCAGCCCTTTAGAGAAACCTGAAACCGGCGGCACAAAGAGCATCCCCCACACTGTCCACAACAGAAATGTCCCAAGGTTACAACTTGGAGAAGTCGGGATCATTCATCTGGCATCCGCACGCGCTCTTGAGTATTCTCTTGGGGATGGCCACTGTTTCGTTGAGCGAACTGTTGGGCTCGACCGTGTATGACACCTCCGGGGCGGCTAGCGGCCGGGTGCGTGAGGTGGCCCTCGCCCCGCAGGAAGACCGCTCTCGCGTGGCCCTGCTGATCGTCAAAACGCCTGTGGGAAACCGCTTGTTGCCCTTGACGGCTGTTTCTGCGATCAATGGCGGCATTCGGGCCTCCACTGCGGCTGCGGAATGGGCCTCGGCCGACGGCTCCGAAGGACTGTTGCTGCTCAGCCGGGATCTGCTGGATCAGCAGGTGATTGACGTCCACGGCCGCAAAGTTGTGCGCGTGAACGACGTGGATTTTCACCACGACAGCGCGCAGAATCGCTCGGTCTTGAGAGTTGGCGGCGTGGACGTGGGCGCGCGGGGCGCCGTTCGCCGCCTCCTGAAAGGTGTGGTTCCAGCGGCCGTCCTTCGGGCCCTCCTACTGCGGGTCCCTCCCCGCCAGATTCCCTGGGACTTCGTGGACCTCATCGAGACCGATCCGGCGCGGCGCGTCAAGCTGAAGATTTCGCATGAGCGGCTGGGCAAACTCCATCCCGCCGACATTGCCGACATTGTGGAAGATCTGTCTCCCGATGAGCGCGAAGCGGTCTTCGAGACCCTCGACGAGGGCGTCGCCGCCGGCGCGCTGGAAGAGCTCGAACCCAAAGTGCAGAAATCAGTCTTGGAATCGCTCGATTCCGACCGGGCCGCCGACATAGTCGAAGAGATGGAGCCGGACGCGGCGGCCGACCTTTTAGGTGACCTCTCCGATGAGCGGAGTGAGGAAATCCTGGTGCAGATGCAGCCCGAGGAGCGCCAGGAAGTCACCGACCTGCTCGAGTTCAAAGAGAATACAGCCGCCGGCCGCATGACCACCGAATACATTGCACTGCCCGTGACCGCCACCGCCAACCACGCGATCGAGGCCATGCGCACTTTCGAGGGCCGCATGGAAAACATGAGCACCATCTACCTTACGGATACTCACGGGACGCTGGCGGGCGCGGTGCCACTGGTGAAGATCGTTCTGGCGCCTTCCTCAACGCTGCTGCTGGCTTTGTCTCAGGAGCCCCTCATTTCCTGTCACGAAAACGCGAAAGAGAAGGAATTCGCCGAGCTCTTCGACAAGTACAACCTGCTGACCTTGCCGGTGATCGACGAACACAATCACCTGACCGGCGTGATCACGCCCGATGACGTGATCGCCATGTTGCGCGCCAAGTTGTAGGCATGTCGTTTTCCGGTAGAGACGGGGCTTGCCCCGTCTCACCTGCGCGGCAGGAGGCGCAGCAAGGCCCGGCTCTACGAGAAAAGTTGCTCGGTTTTGCAGATTCGCCTATCCAGATAACACTTTCAGCATTTATTCTGATCGTTCGGTTTTGCCAATTTGACCGTTCCCGTGGTCCGTGCGCATGAAATTCCTGAGAAGTTGGAAGTTCCGGATCCTGCTCTTTTTCGCCGTCGTAGGACCGGGCTTCATCACCGCGAATGTTGACAACGATGCCAACGGCATCTTGACGTATTCGCAGGCCGGGGCGCAGTTCGGCTACCTGCTCTTGTGGACGATGATCCCGACTACGATCGCGCTGATCGTAGTGCAGGAAATGTGCGCCCGCATGGGAGCGGTCACGGGCAAGGGCCTGAGCGATCTGATCCGGGAAGAATACGGCCTGCGCATCACGTTCCTCATGATGCTCGGCATTCTGATTACAAATTTCGGAAACGTCGTGGGCGAGTTTGTCGGCATTGCGGGAAGCATGGAGCTGTTCGGGGTCTCCAGATACTACTCGGTGCCGATTTGTGCGGTGATCGTTTGGTTGATTGCGGTCAAAGGGCAATACAAGAGCGTGGAGAAGGTCTTCCTGGCAGCCTCGTTTTTCTATATCACTTACATATTCGCCGGTGTTCTGGCCAAGCCCGCGTGGATTGAGGCGGTTAAGGCCACGATGAAGCCTCCCGGGATGGCGGCCTTCAAGCACGGACCGTATCTCTACATGGTCATTGGCGTTGTCGGAACTACGATCGCGCCCTGGATGCAGTTCTATTTGCAGTCGTCGATTGTGGAGAAAGGGGTCACGCGGCGGCAGTACAAAACCTCGCGGCTCGACGTGATTGTGGGCTGTATCTTCACCGATGTGGTTGCCTGGTTCATCATCGTGGCCTGCGCGGCCACGCTCTACCTGCATGGGAATCGCGACATTCGCGACGCTGCCGACGCTGCCCAGTCGCTGCGTCCGCTGGCGGGCGACTGGGCGTACATCCTGTTTGCCCTAGGGCTTTTCAATGCGTCGCTGTTCGCGGCTTCGATTCTGCCGCTTTCGACGGCCTATACGGTCTGTGAAGGATTAGGTTTCGAGTCGGGAGTCGAACGCAAATTTTCTGAAGCTCCCGCCTTTTACTGGCTCTATACCGCGCTCATTGTTGCCGGAGCGGCCGTGGTCCTGATCCCCAGGCTTCCGTATATAAAGATCGCGGTATTTTCACAGGTGGTCAACGGCGCAGTCTTGCCCTTCGTATTGATCTTCATGTTGCTGCTCATCAACAAGAAGGAACTCATGGGCGAATACGCGAATAAACCCATGTTCAACTTCATCGCCTGGGCCACCACCGTGATTATGATTGGGCTCACGGTGGTGTACGTGTACGGGCAGGTGCGTGGCGGAGCCGGGTAGCTCAGGAGCATGAACCGCAGAGATCGCCGAGCGCGCCGAGGAATTCAGAAGAAAAACCTCATTGTTCCCTGCGTATTCAGCGACCTCCGCGGTTAGATGTTGTGGCGCTCAAAGGATTTTTCCTGCCGCCAGATCCTTTACCAGACCCAGGTCGGCTTCGAGGAAGTCCAGGCCCAGCAGTTCCTGCCGCGTCGCCCAGCGTATTTCGCGAAAAATCCGGTTCTCAACTTCACCCTGGTAATTACGCACTTCGAAGAACCGGAGTTCCACGGACCCGCCGCCCGGGTATTCATGGAGGATGCGGGCGACCTCCGTGCCTACCTCCGCTACGATTCCCAGTTCTTCCTCCAACTCCCGGCGCATGGCATCGCGAGGCTGCTCACCTTCTTCGATCTTGCCTCCGGGAAACTCCCATTTGAGCGGCATAGGCTGGTGCCGCGTCCTCTGGCAGGCGAGGATGAGGTCATCTTTCAGAATCAGTGCGGCTACGACTCGTTTCATGGACGAAAAAGCGCTTCTGGCTGCTAGCTTCTGGCTTCTAGCAAACAGTCTTTCGCGGAAGATTGCCAGCAGCTAGTAGCCAGGAGCTAGCAGCGGGCACAGTTCGGTTCAGGCACTTTCCAGCCGCTTCCCAACCAACTGCGCGCAATATTCGACGAGTTCGCGGTCCTCGACCGTGAATGCTGCCGGGAAATGACTGTCAATATCGAGTTCGCCGCGAACCTGGCCGCGCACAAAGACGGGAACCACGATCTCGGACTTCGTTTCGAGCGAGCAGGCAAGATAGCGTGAATCACTGTTTACGTCATCCACCACCACGGTCTTGCCCGATGATGCCGCCGCACCGCAGATACCCTGGTTCAGAGGAATGCGCGTGTGCGGAGTCATCGCTCCCCGATAGTGTCCCAATACCAGCATGGGCGGATTGGCTCCGGGTTCGAGCATGTAGAAGCCCACCCAGTTGTACTTCAGCATGTGTTGGTTCAGCAGAAGCGTGATGTCTTTCATCAATTGGTCCGCCGTGCGCGTTTCCGAATTCGAGCGGTCCACTTCTTTGCGCACTTCTTCGATGCCGTGAGGACTTGAACTGGTGGCCATAATGTTAATCCTAAACCATGCGGGCGCGGTTTATCTTCGCGGGTGGAAGAGAACGGAGTCCGGGCTGGGGGCCGAATACGGCAGGATGAATTGCACCGGCCAGGGCGCGCAATCCCGAAACTAGCGTAGGAGCGGGAGTGTTCAAAAGTTCATCGGAGATGCAATAGACCTGCGAATTCCGCACCGCCGTTGTATTCGACCAGCCTCTCTCCGCGGCGATCTTCGCCAGCGGCACGCGGTCGCCAGCACCGCACCAGGCAGCGATGATGACCTCCGGGTCCAGTCGAGCGATCTCTCCGGCGGAACACTGGGCCCCCGGCTTGCCCAGAAAGTCGCCACCCGCCGCCTCCACCAGTTCGGCTACCCAAGGCTGCGATGCAATGACGGGCTTGCCCCACTCCTCCGAGAACACGCGTTTTCTGGGAAGGCCAGCGGTCTGGCATCGCATGTCGTCGATAGCTGCTTGCATATCGGAAATCGCCTTCGCACCGCGCTCGCCAGCGCCGACGCAGCCCGAGATCAACGCGATGTCGGAGTAGATGTCGTCGAGCGTGCGCGGAGCCAGGCCAAGAAAGCGAATGCCCGCCTTAAGGATTTCCACCACCGCAGTTTCCTGGTAAGGAACGGCCGCGATCACAAGGTCGGGCGCGGCGGCAAGAATCTCGCTGGCCTTCGAGTTCCAGGAGTCGGCAACGATCAATCGGTTGCCGCCTCGCGCCGCTGTTCGCAGCTCCGGAACCACATCCGCGCAATACTTTGTGCAGGCGACAACGCGATTTAGTTCGCCCACGCTGGCGAGAATCACGGTCGCGCTCGGTTGCAGGCAAGCAATGTGGCGAGGTGTGCGCAAGGCGGGCATGTCCTATTGTAGGGAGGGTTGGCAGGGAATGCGAAATTCTGCGGTCCCGGCGCATTACAATCGCCTTTGTGTATTCCGCCGAACTCCTGGACCACTTTCAGAACCCGCGAAACGCAGGTGAAATGGAAGCTCCTGACGCCACCGCGCGCTTGGAGAACCCCGCGTGCGGAGACATCCTGGAACTCAGCCTCCGATTAGAAAAGCCGAAATCGGAAGGGAATCGCGTTGTCGACATTCGCTTTCGCGCCAAGGGCTGCGTGCCAGCGATGGCCTGCGCATCGGCCCTCACGGAGTTGGTCCAAGGCAAAAGCATCGAGGAAGCTCGGCAAGTGAGCAGGGAAGAGTTGGTTCGCAAAGTCGGTGGCCTACCGCAAGCCTCCGCGCACGCCAGCCACCTGGCGATGGACACACTCGCCGCGCTCTTGCGGGGGCTCTGAGTTGGGCCGTGCCCGCATGCTGCTGAAAGTCGTGTGCAGTTTGGACGAAGCGTTCGCAGCAGTCGGCATTGAATCTTCCCACTTCGAACCTTATAGAGTGACCGCGCGATGGACACGCTCGCCGCGCTCTTGCGGGGTGCGCTATCTTTACGCCCCAGCGTTCACACCATGACTGGTCGCTGCGCCGCTGCCGGATCGACTCGTAGTGTGAGTCCATCGACTTGGCGCACGACGATGCGTTCTCCGGCGGGGATGGGGACGGAGGAGACGGCGTCCCACAGCTCGCCGTGCACGAAGACTTTTCCGGCGGGGGCTAGCGTGGTTTGCGCGATTCCGATTTCTCCGATCATTCCTTGTTCGCCGGTGACAATTTTGTTGCGGCGGGCGCGCACGGCGATGCTCATGAGAAACGCCGTAATAAGTCCGAGCGGGATGCTGACGGCGAGCGCGGTCAGGGGGTGGACGCGCATCTCGGGGATGGGCGCGTCGACTAGAAACAGGCCGCCCATGGTCAGCAGAACAATGCCACCGGTGGTGAGCACGCCGTGGCTGGCGAACTTGGCTTCCGCCGCGAACAGCGCGAAGGCTCCGATGATCATGGCAATGGCCGCGAAGCGCACGGGCAGCAGGTTCAAGGCGAACGCCGCCAGAAGGATGAAGACCACGCCTACGGTTCCAGGAATGACCGCGCCGGGGTGGTTGAATTCGGCGTACAGCGCCATCGCGCCGATGGCCAGCAGGATGAACGCGACGTTGGGGTCCATGATGTAGGTGAGGATGCGCTGCTTGAGAGTCATCGGGTAGTCGCGCACGGGTTCGTCGGCAAAGCTGAGCGTGACGGTCGTGCCGTTAAATCGTTTGAAACTCTTCCCGCTCAACTGGTGTAAGAGATCCTGCGAGTTCGGAGCGATGTACTCGATCAGCTTTTTGTCGAGCGCTTCCTGGTCGGTAAAAGACTTCGACTCGCGCACGGCGCTCTCCGCCAGTTCGACGTTGCGACCGCGTTTGGCAACCACCGAGCGCATCAGGGCTGCGGCGTCGTTTTCCATTTTCTGCTTCATCACGTCGTCCATCTTGCCGCCGAGAATGACGGGGTGCGCCGCGCCGGTGTTGGTTCCTGGCGCCATGGCAGCAACGTCGGCGGATTCGAGGATGAAGAAGCCGGCGGATGCGGCTCGGCTGCCGCTGGGGGTCACGTAGATGATGACCGGCACCGGCGAGGCCACGATTTTTTCTATGATTTCGCGCGTGGAATCGACCAGTCCGCCGGGAGTGTTGATCTCGATCAGGAGGGCTTGGTCGTGGTTGGCGGCGGCCAAATCGAGGGCTCGGCCAATGTATTCGGCGGTGACGGGTTGGATGGCATCGTGGATTACGATCTTCAGGACGTCGGCGGAGCAGGGCACAGCAAGAAATGCAGAGACAAGAACGGCGAACCAAAAACGCGATGCGAGTTTGCCTCTGAGAACTGAGAGCTGAGAACCGAGAACTGGTTTGAACGGCTTCATGGCTGCGGCAGTGGCTGCGCTTTCTCCGCGAGCTTGGCTGCTAGGGTGCGCTTCAGGTCCTGGCCGGCTTGGTTGCCGGGCTCTAGTTGCAGCGCCCGACTAATGTTCTGGGCGGCTGCTTCCATTCTATTTTCTCTCAAATCGAGGCGGGCAAGAATCAGGTAGGCCTCGGCCGACTCGCGAATGCGGAGGGAGGCCTCGGCCTGGGCACGGGCTTCGCGGGCGTCGCCGCCAGCGTCGTTGTTTTCGGCAAGAGCTGCGGCCAGGGCGGCGAGGGGCGCGGGGCTCGAGGGATCGACGGCGGCGGCGTGCCGGAATTCGGCCTCGGCTTCGGCGGCGAATCCGTGGGCCATGAGTTCTTTACCGAGTTCGAGGTGAAAGCGCGCGTGGGCGCGGGGATCGGATCGGGCAAAGCGGTCTTCCGCCCAGCCCCCCATTTGCGTGGTCATCTGGCGGAAGGCGTCTTCTTCATAGTTGGGCTTGATGCGCTCCAGGGGCGCCTTCGACGTTGCGCTGCTGGGCACAATGCCTCTACTGCCAGGCGCGGTTGCCGGAATGGTGGTCAGGGAGTCGAGCAAGGTTTTCGCTTCGGCGTCGTTCGGGCGACGATCGAGCGCGGTGTGCAGTTCGCGGACCGCGCCGGCGTGATCGCCCGTCTGGCTAAGAGCCACTCCTAAGTTGAAATGATAGTCGGCATCGCTCGGATCGTTCTGAATCGCTTTCTCGAAATAGTCGACCGCCCTTTTCTGGCCGCGACGGGCGGCGACTACTCCGAGGTTGTTATAAACCTCGGCCAGAGGCAGGCGGGCGGCGACGAAGGCAAAGGCGCTTTCGGATTTGGCGAAGTCCGAGTGCGCGTAGGCGGCGAGGCCGAAATAGAAATTTGCCTCGCGGGCCACCGCGCCTGACCTGGAACCGGTCGCTACAGAAGATTGCTGCACTTGGCCGAGAGCGGCGATCGCCGGTTCGTAAGCGCGCTCGGCGTAGTAAGTCTCGCCTAATTTCAGCCAGGCTTGGGCATACTCCGGATTCAGGCGGACTGCTTCGCGATAGTGCCGCTCCTTTTCTTCCGCGGTAGTGGCCAGCATTCCATGGATGTAGTTTTCCAGCGCGTCCAGCCGCACGGGAGCGACGCTCGCGATGTACTTGTCTTTAGGAACAGAGAAATTGTTACGGATCAGGCGAAGCAGATCCCAGGCCAGTGCGGATTGCAGCGTGCCGAGATCGGCCAGAGGCGCGGATTCGGCGACGGCGGGCGAGAGTTTTTCGGCGCGCATGTCGAGCAACTGCGCGCTTGCAGTCAGGCGTGCGCCGTCGTACCGATAGGAGCCGAGGGCGACGTAATCGACATCCATCTGCTCGGCCAGGCGGTAGAGAGTGGCGCGTGAAGGGTGAACGCCGGCTGGAATGCCCTGGCGATCGTAGGCTCGGAGGCGCTCGTCACGGCTGGCCACATACAGAACCGGAGAATTGAGTTGCTGGTGGAAGGTTTCGGGAAAGGATTCACCGAGCCATTCCAGGCCAGGCGTCGGCGAAGCATTTTCGAAGGGAATCACGACCATGGTGTGGCCGGCAACGGTGTGGCCGACAACCGCCTGGCCGGCGGCACTGCCTCCGGAGGCCGGAGGGTCCTGGGCGCGAATCGAAGGGGAGAAGAGCAGCGAAACCACAAAGACGAAAACAGCGGCGCGTTTCACGACAAGTCGATTATATCGGCTAGTGCGGCAACCGCGTGATAACTGCCTGCTCCGATTCAAGCTTGCTGGTAGAGAGCCGGGCGTCCCCGCCCGGCTGGACGAGCGAGGCGCCCGTTGCTCCGCCGTCAGCCTGGACCTCTTGCTTGGGCTGGGTCCAGCCGGGCAATTCGTCGCTGCCGGTGATGAGACGCGCGCCCCGCTCGTAGGTGAGATACGACCATGCCCACTGGATCATCACCAGCAGCCGATTGCGGAATCCAATCAGAAAAAAGATGTGGACGAACAGCCACGCCAGCCAGGCGAAATATCCGGACAACTCGAACTTGCCGAATTGGGCGACCGCGGCGGCGCGGCCGATGGTGGCCAGGCTGCCTTTGTCGTGATAGCGGAAATTGCGACGCGGTTGATGTTCCAGGTCGCGGGCGATGGTTTCAGCAATCCAATCGCCTTGCTGGATGGCGACGGGCGCGACACCGGGGAGCATCTTGCCGTTTTCGTCGCTCAGTGAGGCGAGGTCGCCAATAACGAATACCTCGCGATGTCCGGGAACGCTGAGGTCGGGTTGGACAAGGACGCGCCCGGCGCGGTCGCTGGAAACACCCAACTTTCGGCCCAGGGGCGAAGCGGCAACACCCGCTGCCCACAAAACCACTGGGGCCGGAATCTTTTCATCGCCGACCCAAACCGCGCCGGGCTCAATGCGAGTTACGATGCTGGAGGTGCGAACCTCGACTCCCAGGTGTCGAAGCTGGTCTTCGGCTTTGCGGGAAAGTTCTTCGGAATAGGGTCCGAGAACACGTGGGCCGCCTTCGAGCAGCAGAATGCGGGTCTGCTTTGGGTCGATCTTGCGAAACTCGTGGTTCAACGCGTGGCGCGCGATTTCAGCCAGCGTGCCGGCGAGTTCGACGCCGGTGGGGCCGCCTCCGATGACCACAAACTGCAAGGGAGATCGGTTTTGGGCGTCGTTGCCGGCAGTCTGGCGCTCGGCCAGTTCGAAGGCCAGCAGAACGCGGCGGCGGATTTCCAGGGCGTCTTCTATGGTCTTCAAACCGGGCGCCAGCGGCTCCCACTCAGGGTGACCGAAGTAGGCATGAGTCGCCCCGGAAGCGATCACCAGAAAGTCGTAGTCGAGCACTTGCTCCTTCGTAATAAGTTTCTTTTGCTCCAGATTGAAATCGACTACTTCTTCAAGCAACACTTCAACATTGCGGTGGCCTCGTAGTATCCAGCGAATGGGGGCCGCGATTTCGCCGGGAGAGAGGCCGGCGGTGGCGACCTGGTAGAGCAGTGGTTGGAAAGTATGGTGGTTTTTCCGGTCAATGACGGTGAGTTGAACGGGGAGCCGTGCGATGCCGCGGGCGGCGGTCAGGCCCGCGAAGCCGGCGCCTACGATCACCACCCTCGGTCTCGGCTTGCGGGTGGTTAATGATGGGTCGAGTGGCAGCTTGGTTGGCATCTACTATAGAGATTCATCAAATGGCGGTTCCGACGAAAACTTTTCCCGCAGAACCGACCGCGGTTCCCCGAGGCTGTAAGGTCCGGAGCATTGCGGTTCCGGCCGCCTACCGCCGACTCTTCGTCTGGTCCTAGATCGTCGTCGCATTTCTGTTTCTGGAGTTTGCACTCTGGGAGCCGCGGCTGGAGAGGAGGAACCGCTGGGTGGGAGTGGCGGCGATCACGATTCTGGTGCTGGCGCTGATGGACCGCGCATCGCTGGAGCGGCTCGGCCTGCGATTGCCGAAGACGTTCGGCAGGAGGGTGGTGCTGGGGATTAGTTTTGCAACGGCCGCGGTTCTGGTAGTCAGGGTGCTGGGATCGGGTATCTGCGATATTGATCGGGTCATCGGGTGATCGGGCCATCTAAAGTCAACAGCATCGCTCCGATCTAGCGATGCGGGCGTTTTCAGATCACCCGATGACCCAATGACCCGATCACCCGATTTCTTCGAAACCTTGTACACTCCTTCTTCACCCTCCGATGCCCCCGGCGCAGCCCAGTTCGCGAGCTTTGCATTTTCTGCTGCCTTCGGTCCGCGACGTCATTTTCATTCTTTTGTTTTGGGCGGTGCTGGCGGGGCCTTTATCGAATCGGCCGCTGGCGGACTCGGATATTGGATGGCATATCCGAACCGGCGAACGGATTCTGGCGATGCGCACGATTCCTCGTACCGACCCGTTTTCTTCCACCATGCAGGGCCAGCCATGGTTTGCCTGGGAATGGTTGTACGACCTGGCGCTCGGAATCCTGCACCGGACTTGCGGATTGAATGGAGTGGTTTGGTTGTGCGCCTTGTTCGTCGCTGCGATTTTCGCATTCCTGTTTTCGCGGCTGCTGCGGCGCGGAACTGGGTTGCTGCTGGCGGTCGTGCTCATGTTGCTGGCGGAGGCCGCTTCGACCATTCATCTCTACGCGCGGCCGCATATTGTGAGCTGGCTTTTTTCTCTGCTTTGGTTTGTTGCATTGGAAAAATGGGATCGATGGGAAGGTTGGGAGCACGGGCAGCCGCCGCGCTGGATACGCTGGTTCTTTCCCGTCTCGATGTTGCTCTGGGTGAATCTGCATGGCGGATGGCCCTTCGGAATCGCTCTGCTCGGAATCTACACCTTCGCCGCATTCGTCGAGAGCTGGCGCACGCACGATGTGTTTGCCGCAATTCGCGCCGCACATCGGGCCCGCGCCATGGCCGAGGTTTGGGCGGCCTCGGCGGTGGCGACGCTGGTGAATCCGTTTGGCTGGCGGTTGCACGCGCACATCTATCGCTATCTGGGCGATCGTTACCTGATGAACCGGATCGACGAGTTTCGCTCGCCGGATTTTCACGGATGGGCCGAGCGCTGTTTTGCGGGAATCCTGGTGCTGGTGCTGATCGCTTTCGCCGGCAGTTACAGAAAGCTGCGGCTCAGCCACCTGCTGGTCGTGCTGGTGGCGGCGTACGCGGGATTCTATTCGTCTCGCAATCTGCCCGTTTCGTCGATGCTGCTGGTGCTGGTGGCGGGGCCCATCCTGTGGGAGAACTTCGTTGCGCTGGCGGATAAGCCGGGTGCCTGGCCCTGGATGCGCAATGGCGCCGCCAGAATTTCACAGTTTTCCGATCGCATGGGCGCGCAGGAGATGCAACTTCTCGGGCACCTATGGCCGGTCGTCGCTGTGTTCCTTGCATTCGCGATCTGTCTGCAAGGAGGATGGCTCGGCTCGCGGCAGTTGATTGATGCGCAATTTGATTCCAAGAAAATTCCGGTCGCGGCGGTGACTTTCCTGCAGCAAGAATCCCAAGGGAAGCAGCCAAGCACGGACCCGGTTTTCTCGACCGATGCCTGGAGCGGCTATCTCATTTACCGCATGTATCCCGAGCGGAAGGTCGTGGTCGATGACCGTCACGATCTCTACGGTTCGGGCCGGATTCGCCAGTACCTGATCCTGACCCAGGCCGAGCCGGGATGGCAGAACGTGCTGAAAGAGTGGCAGATTCGGACGGCGCTCTTGCCCGCTGGATCGACGCTCGCCAACCTGCTCCGCGAACTTCCGCAAGATTGGCGGGTGGGGTACGAAGACAACGTTGCGGTGGTGTTTGAGAGGCGTTAGATATCGGGCGTTCCGGCTCGTGGTGCAAACGGAATTGGCGAGTAGCCTCTTACTCGTTCGCTCCCGCATTCTTGGGCGGGTCGGCGCGCCAAACGTACAGGTATTTCTCGTCACTCGACGTTACCACGGGGATGTTTTTCTCGCGCGTTACGCGGTTCAGAGCAGAGCGAAGATTCTGCATCTTCTCCCCGTTCAGGCTGCTCAGCGGAACCTTGACCGCTTGCTGGACTTTCAGCTTTGAGATGTCGGCCAGAATGTCCGCCACCGCCTTGCGATGTTTTCCTTTACGGCCCTTCGGAACATCCGCCCGATTCACCGACTCATAGTGCATGCCGTTTCCGTTTCCATTTCGTCCCATTTGGCGGCGCTCCTTCCCTCTCCTCTGAAATTCGTATCCGTACGCGAGAAATCGTACCCTAAAGAATCGTTTGCTGCAACTAAAAATCTATACGATCCCAAGTTACAGCCACGATCCGCTGGGTATGCGTACATTAAGACTCTTGTTATCAGCTACTTACACTTCCCGCGTTACCTTAAGACCTGCTAAGAGTTCACCCGTATGATTCGGGCGGCGCTAGGATGGTTGGCGGTTCGGGTGACTGAGACGCTCAGGAAGTAATCGAGGTTGCAGCAATCGTTCCGGAAGCTCTCTTGAGGGTGGCACCCGACCATGATTTCCGTTGCCATGACCAAGAAGAGGCGCGATTTCGATCCCCGTACATTCCTCGCAACCATCGTTGAGGGCAGCAAATTTGTGCTTTTGCCGAAGAATCAAGCCATCTTTTTTTGTGCGGGGGAAACCGCTCACGTTGTGGCGAACCAGAAAGTTTTGTCCCCTGACAGCAAGAGGTTGCCGGGCATGCGGTCAGACAACGTTGGGGCGCGGCGACAGAGGTAGCCATGAGCCGAGAACTGGTGTGGATTGAACAACAACGTTTTCGGGGATTTGGTTGTTCCGAATGTGGCTGGCGGTTCAAACCCTCTGGTCCGCCCACGGGCGCATCTTTCGATGACATGATGCGCGTCTTCGAGTTGCAGCGCGACAAGGAGTTTACATCCCATGTTTGCGCTGATCACTCCAAGAGCCAACCGTACGAGGAACAAAAACGCTGACCAGGCTGCCGCCGTGCTCTCCGCAAAGCAGGCAAGCAGCGGCCCCGTTAAAAGCAGACAGGCCTCAAGTTCAGGACAAGTTACCCTCTCCGATGCGGCAAGGCTTGCCTTTGAATTGTTGGCGGAACATCGCCTCCGGACCGCGCCCCTCAAGGGATATAATGTGGCGATTTCGCAGGCTGGATTTCAGCCGCATCGGAGGCCCATTGCGCCTGTCGCTCGACACTCGCGAGGTTGGACGCGTCACCATCGTGCGCTGCAACGGACGGATCGTTGCTGGTGGCGAGAGCGAATCTCTGCGCGCGCACGTTGCCTGGTTGTTGCGCGACCGCCGCTCCATCGTTCTGCATCTGGGCGACGTCGGATACATTGACAGCAGCGGCCTGGGCACGATGGTTCGCGCCCTCACCAGCACGCGGCAGGCGCACGGAGACCTGAAGCTCTGCAACGTGCCGGAATTCGTGCGCAAAGTTCTGGAGATGTCGCGCCTGACGGCAGTGTTCGATTCCCACGAATCTGAGGAGAAGGCGGTGGCCGCTTTTTACCGTCCCGAAACTCGCGCCGAGGCACCGGTACCCACCGGCCGCAGCGTTCTGTGCCTCGACTCCAATACCGACGTGCTTGCCTACTTACGCGAACTGCTGCGCCACGCCGGATACGACGTCCAGTCGAGCAGCCGCGTTAGCGACGCTCTGCTGCTGATGCGGGTTGCGCATTTCGATCTTTTGCTGGCGGGCCCCGGCATGACCGCCTCCCCGGCTTTGCCGCCGGCCTTCCAGGCTGCGTGCGCCAGACTCCCGGTGATTGAACTGGGCAGCGAATTTTCCACCAGCCATGCCGGTGAAGCCGGCGCTGGATTGCTGGAAACGATCGAGGCCCGGCTCAACCCGAAGACCGCATGACGCGGGAGCAGCGCCCCATACTAGCCTCCGATACGATGAGTCCGAGAATGGTGGCCGCCTCCTGGCCTGGGGCCGCGTCATCTTCGCCCGCTTGGAACATGATATGTAACTGCCCATATGCGTCCACTATGATGTACACTCTGCGGCTGTGGAAAACACAACGCCGAAGCTTCTGTGGGACGAGTGGCTCGGCCGCAAAGCTACTGGGCAGTTACAGCGCCGAATGTTGCCTCATCTCCGATGGAACCAGGAGATTTGGGGTGAAACAATCAGGCAGTATCTGACGGGTGGAGTACGCTGGTTGGACGCCGGTTGCGGCTGGCACTTGCTGGGTAAGGATCTGGACCCGCTCGAAAACGAACTGGTCAGCCGGGCCGGGATCGTGGTTGGCGTCGATCTTGACTTCGGTCACTTACGCAAACACGTTAGTATTTCGCGGCGCATCTGCGCATCATTGGACTCGCTCCCCTTTCCCGACGCCAGCTTCGACCTGGTTACCAGCAACATGGTGGCCGAGCATCTGCCCGACCCATTCCCAACGTTTCGGGAGATGTCCCGCGTCCTGGCCCCTGGAGGCACCCTGATGGTGCACACTCCGAACGCCCGCAACTACCTGGTTTTCGCGCACATCCTCGCGAAGAAGCTTCTGCCGCGATCGATGGTTCAGAGACTGGCGCGCGACGGGCGTGCCGCAGACGACGTTTATCCGACCTATTACCGTGCCAACAATGCGCACGCACTCCGCAAGCTCGGCGAGTCTGTGAACCTCCAACCCGAGTCCGTGCGCTTTCTGACCAACCCGAACCCATACAGTCGTTTCTTTGCGCCCGCAGCGTTCTTCGAACTTCTTCTCATGGGCGCTACCATGACGCGCCCCCTGGACCGCTTCGCTGCCACCATGGTGACGGTTTTCCAGAAACAGGCCGATAAATCCACCCCATGTATTCGCGCCGCGTAAGTACCGGCTGAAAATCTCAGGACCTTGAAGAGTGCCGGCCTCCCCACTCCGAATTCCCTGTCACTCTCTGCAACCTGAGCGCGTCCGCATCATCTGATGTAGTTGAGTTTGGCGCCAGGCGCCTGGGAAGTGCTACCTTTGGGAGCCCGCGCCTATCCCCACGCGGACTTCGGCGAGAGTGAGAATGTATGCGGATCGCAAGAATACGTGGGTGTGTCGAGAGATTTCGGGAGAGCTGCCGATGAAGGCGCAGTGTTTGCCGTTCCAGCAGATTCCGCACAGCACACCTCTCTTCCTCGACTATCTTTCCTACACTCCTTCGGTTCGCGATTTTTATCCCCGTTCACCGATTGTTTCCGAGTGGGTCAAAGACGAATCGCAGCGGGTTGTTTACGACGCAGCGCGCCGCAGCAGGGTGAGCGCCATTCTTGAGCGGCAGAATCGCGCGTGGGGCGCTTCTCCAAAGACGCTGGCCAATATTGAACGGCTCAAGCGAGGAGCCCTGGCGGCGGTTACGGGACAGCAGGTTGGTCTTTTCGGCGGGCCGCTGTTTTCGATTTTCAAAGCATTGACGGCGGTCAAACTGGCGGAGCAGGCGACGGCGACGGGAGTGGAATGCGTCCCGATCTTCTGGCTGGCGACCGAAGATCACGATTTGGCAGAGGTCAACCATGTGGCGCTGCTCTCCGAGCAGGGCCTTCCGGAACCATTCGCGGCGGAAAGCCGGGCATTTGAAAGCAACGCCGTGGACGATGCGCCCGTGGGAACCGTCAAGTTCGGGCCGGAGATTGAGCCGGTGGTCGAGCGCGCCGCTGCACTGTTGGGAGATTCCGAGGTCACGACGTGGCTTCGCCAGGCGTATCGTCCGGGAGAAACGCTGGGTAGTGCGTTTGCCCTGCTGTTTGCACGCCTGTTTGCGGATTGGGGAGTCATCCTGCTGGATCCGGCGGACAAAGGTTTTCACGATCTCGCAAAACCACTGTTCCGCGCGGCGATCGAACGGGCTTCCGAACTTGATGAAGCACTGCTGGCGCGCGGCAAAGCGCTGGAGGCGGCGGGATATCACCAGCAGGTGAAAGTGACCTCGGCGACCACGCTGCTTTTTGAAGTGAAGAATGGTGCGCGCACCGTGGTGCGGCGCAGGAATAATGGCGGCAATGGCAGTGAGTACGCCGTCGGTGAGGAGCGGATCTCTCAGGGAGAGCTGCTCGATCGGATTGAACAGGCTCCGGAGAAGTTCAACCCGAATGTGTTGCTTCGTCCCGTGGTACAGGATTACCTGCTGCCGACGCTCGTTTATACCGGCGGAGCGGCCGAAGTCGCGTACTTCGCGCAGGTGGCCGTAGTCTACGAGAAACTGCTGGGACGAGTGACACCGATTCTGCCGCGGTTTTCGGCAACGTTGGTCGAAGCCAAGCCACAGCGCATTCTGACCCGCTACGAACTGGGACTACCCGATTTATTCCAAGGCCCGGAAAAAGTTCGCGAAGCAATTGCGGCTCGTTCGCTGCCACCGGATTTGCAGGAGCGCTTTGCGGAAGCCTACTCGAGTGTGGAGCGATCGATGACGGCGGTTCGTGAGTCGGTGGGCAAGCTGGATTCAACGCTGATCGATACCGCTGAAGGCACCCAGGCCAGCATGCGGCATCAAATCGACCGTCTGCAGGCGCGGGTATCACGGGCGGAGGGGCTACGGAATGATGTCATCACGCGGCACGCGGATGCCTTGAGCCACGCGCTATTTCCGCACAAGGCCCTCCAGGAACGCGAGGTTGCAGGAGTCAGCTTTGTGGCGCGCTATGGGCCGGAACTGCTCGCGAAGCTCTATCAGACGATCCATCCCGATTGCCCCGATCACCAGCTAATTGCGCTGTAGAGACGGGGCTTGCCCCGTCTCCCGCTGCGAAAGAGACGCGGCAAGCCGCGTCTCTACGGGGATTATGTCGTTCCACGCATGACGATCTGCAGTTCTTCAAGCGATTCCACTCGCGGAACTCCCTTGTCGCGGTAGGCGCCGGCGGCGTCCATCAGCATCGCTTGCATGCCGGCGCCGGTCGCGCCCAGGTAATCCACGGAATAAACGTCGCCGACGTACAGGCTCTCTTCGGGCGCGGCCTTCATGCTCGTCAGCGCCTGACGGAAGATTTCCGGGTGCGGCTTCTCGTATCCGACCAGTCCGGAGTCGGTGATGGTGAGGAAGCACTGCGCGATACCGCAGCGGTCGAGCACGTCTTCGATTCTGCCATCGGCATTGGAGATAACCGCGATCCGGTGGCGCGTGCCGAGGTCACGCAGTTGTTCGGCGGTGCCAGGACGAATCTGGTCCCAGTTGGCGGAGTTGCGGATGCCGGAGACGAGCTGGTCGCGGACGGAATCATCGTCGTCCGTGAGTCCAATCTCGGATAACAACTGGGAGTAGAACATCCACCAGAAGCTGTGGTCGGCTGCGCCCTCCGCGATCATCATGCCGTCAAAGCGATTCTTGGTGCGGCATTCCAGATCGCGCAGGTGCTCGGCGTCGGGCGTGAACCCGCGTTCGGCGAGAGGCGCGTGGATGCGCTCACGATTCGGGAAGAGCAGGGTGTTGCCCACGTCGAAGAAAATGACTTTGACTTTCGCGTCCATGGTGAGTGCCGCTCCCCCATTATCAGGCCTGCTGCGGGCGATTCCGCAAGGTGAAACTTGCTCGATGAATTAAACTGAAAAATTGCCGATGGATTAGGTGGAACCAGAAGTCATGGCTCAACTGCGAGTTGTCGTTCTGTGGCACCAGCACCAGCCGTTTTACAAAGACCTGGTGACCGGGCAGTACCGTCTGCCTTGGACCCGCCTCCATGCCCTGAAGGATTACTACGGGATGGTGAAGCTGCTGGACGAGTTTCCACAGGTCCATCAGACGTTCAATCTCGTGCCCTCGTTGATCGCGCAGATTCAAGACTATGCCTCGGGCGAGGCGCAGGATCCTTTTCTTCAGGTGGCGGGCAAACCAGCGAAAGACCTGACCCGGGAAGAGCGGCAGTTCGCCCTGCAATACTTATTTCAGGCGAACCCGGTGAATGTCATCGGGCGCTATCCGCGGTACCGCGAGTTGTGGGAGAGGTTTCATCTGGCGGGTGGGTCGCCCGAGCGCGCGGACAAATATTTCCAAGCTCAGGATTTCACCGACTTGCAGGTGCTCTCGCAGATCGGTTGGTTCGACGAGTATTTTCTGGCGGAGAAAGACGTTGCGGAACTGGTTCGCAAGGGCCGGAACTATACGCTCGAAGACCAGCAGTTTGTGATTGCGCGGGAGCGCGACTTGCTCGGCCGGGTTTTGCCCGTGCATGCGGAGGCGGCTATGACAGGCCGGATCGAGATTTCGACTTCGCCTTTTTATCATCCCATTCTGCCGCTCGTGTGCGACACGCAGATGGGAGCTGTGTCTTCGCCAGGGCTGCCCTTGCCTCAAAATCGCTATCGCCATCCGGAGGATGCTCGCGAGCAATTGCGGCGTGGACTGGATCTCCACGAAAAAGTGTTCGGGTTGCGGCCGCGCGGGGTGTGGCCCTCGGAGGGCAGCGTTTCCGAGGAGGCGTTGGCGATCGCGCACCAACTGGGAGTGCAGTGGATGGCAACCGACGAAGGCGTGCTGGTACGGAGCCTGGGGACGAGTTTTTCACGCGATGGTTATGGCCACTTGGATTCGGAATCGGCCCAGCGGCTGTACACAATTTATCGCTACGAGAATGGCGATACGCGCATGAATCTGCTGTTCCGCGATCACGCGCTCTCCGACCTGATCGGATTTGTGTATTCGGGAATGCCGCCGCGCGAGGCCGCCAATAATCTCATCCACAAGATTAAGGAATCGGCGCAATCGGTTGTGGCCAAGGGACAAGACGCCGTGGTTTCGATCATTCTGGACGGCGAAAATGCCTGGGAATACTATCCGCAATCGGGGCGGGAATTCTTGCGCAGATTCTATGAGGGCTTGCAGAGCGATTCGGAGATCGAAGCGGTGACGGTGAGTGAGGCGATGGCGCGCCACAAGAACGTCAGCCCTCTGAAGTCGGTGGCGCCGGGGTCGTGGATCGGCGCGACCTTCAACGTTTGGATTGGAGCGCCGGAGGACAACAAAGCCTGGGACTACCTGTATCACGCGCGCAACTTCTACGCGCAGGCGGCGCCGGGCGCCACCGAGAAACAACGCCAACTGGCGCTGGAAGAAATCTTGATCGCCGAGGGCAGCGACTGGAACTGGTGGTACGGACCGGAGCACCACACCGCAAACGATCGCGACTTTGACGAACTCTATCGCAAACACCTGTCGAATGTTTACCAGGCGCTCGGTGGAACTCCGCCGGATTATCTGGCGCAGCCGATCAGCGGAGGAGTGGCGCGGCCAACGTTTACGCCGCAGAGCGCCTATATCCATCCCCGGGTCACTGGCGACGTGGTGCGCTATTTCGAGTGGTTGGGGGCGGCGTGTTATACGGCGGACCAGCGTTCGGGCGCCATGCATGGCAAACAGTTTCTGACCGATGCAGTGTTGGCCGGGATCGACGAACAGTATGTCTACGGCCGGTTGGATTTCGTGGGCAAAGTGCCGGAAGGCGTATTCGAAGTGGTGGTGAATTTGGAATCGTGGGCCAACCATGCGGCCAAGCCCCGGCGGGAATTGCGGTTGGATGCGGCCGTGGATGGCGGCCGTCTGCAGTCGTGGAAAGTGACGGAGGGGGCCGGCAAGCTGGTCGCCGATTCGGCGGAGGCAAACGATATTGCGCGGGTGGCGCTGGTGCGCAATTTTGAGTTTTGCCTGCCGCTCACATGGCTGCTCGCCGCTCCGCTTGGGATTGACAAAGTGCGAGGACCGAAAAGCTCAGATGTCCTGACCACCCGGCTGCGCCTGCGCTTCAGTTTGTGGCAAAACCATCTGCCGGTCGATGCACTGCCATTGGAAGGATGGATCGAACTGGAATTGCTGGCGGAAGAAGACCTGTTGGCCGTGAGCGGGTGAGGATTGCCCATCTCTTTTCAAGGCCCAATTCACGGTCCCGGCAAAGCTCCTATGACCTCATCCAGCGGCGCGCGGTCGAGCTGGTTCGCGCCAAGATAGATGTAGCGGACTATGCCGCTGCGATCCTTCTCGCTACGACCTATGACAACCGTAGCCGGGTGCGCGATGTTGAGCGCGTCGGTGCCGAGCGCGTGATGGAGCCCGTAGGCTTTGGTCACGGCCCGATCCTCATCGAGCAGGAAGACGCTGGAGAGGGGATGTTTCTCCAGAAATTTCCCCGGCCTCCACACGCCGTCCCGCTTTTCGGCGGCAAGAAACGCCAACTGCGCTCCCGCTGCTTCAATTTCCGGCTTCCGGGACTCGAACTGAGTCATGCGCTTCACGCAGTTCGGTCACCAGGTGCCGCGCAGAAACTCGAGAATCAGCGCACCTTGCGCCAGCAAACCACTGAGAGTAAAGGTACCTTCACGGTTGGCCGCGGTTAGGGAAAAGTCCGGGGCGCGCGAGCCTACCTCCAAGGTTTCGGTGCGGTTCTTCATGTTGAGTTCGACTGTAAGTCAGGTGGAAATCGGGAACAATAACGGATGGGGTACGTGGGATGGTCCGGGAACGAATCGACTGGGCAGTGACCATGCGCACGAACCCGGTCCTTTCATGTCCGATATAATTCCACTTCGCGGGCAGGAGACGCGGCAAGCCGCGTCTCTACGAGCGCGACGACGTTTCTAAATTCATCAACCAAGAAAAGGATGCACTTATGCCTCTTACCACTATTGCTGAGATTCGCGGACGCCAGATGCTGGACTCGCGTGGCAATCCAACCGTAGAAGCTGAAGTTTTTCTCGAGGGCGGCGCCAGCGCGCGGGCCATTGTGCCCAGTGGCGCCTCCACCGGCCAGCATGAGGCCGTTGAATTGCGCGACGGCAACGAGCAGCGGTACAAGGGGAAGGGCGTGCTGAAGGCCGTCGAGAACGTGAACTCCGAGATTGCCCGCGCGCTCGTCGGTATGGACGCAGCCGACCAGCGAACGCTCGACGCCGAAATGATCGCGCTCGATGGTACGCCCAACAAGGGGCGGCTCGGAGCCAATGCCATCCTGGCGGTTTCGATGGCGGTGGCTCGCGCCTCGGCCCGAGCGTTTGAGCTCCCGCTCTACCGCTATCTCGGCGGCGCCGGCGCGAACACGATTCCGGTGCCGATGATGAACATCCTGAACGGCGGCGCGCACGCCGATAGCAACGTCGACTTCCAGGAGTTCATGGTGATGCCGGTGGGAGCGCCGTCGTTTTCCGAGGCGCTGCGCTGGGGTGTCGAGGTCTTCCATACCCTCAAGGGCGTGCTGAAAAAGCGCGGCTACAACACGGCGGTCGGCGACGAGGGCGGCTTTGCTCCGTCCGTGAAGTCGAATGTGGAAGCCATTGAAGTGGTGCTGGAGGCGATTCAGCAGGCGGGCTACAAGCCGGGCGAGCAGATCGCGATTGCGCTCGATCCCGCGGCCAGCGAGTTCTATCAGGACGGGAAGTATGTCTTCAAGAAATCCGATAAGTCGACGAAGAGCTCCGAAGAGTTGGTTCGTTACTGGGCAAAGTGGGCGAAAGACTACCCCATCGTGTCACTCGAAGACGGCCTCGCCGAAGACGACTGGGACGGCTGGGCGCTGCTGACGAAGGAACTCGGCGGAAAGATTCAACTCGTCGGTGACGACATATTCGTGACCAACATCGAGCGGCTGCAGCAGGGAATCGATAAGAGCGTAGCCAATTCGATCCTGATCAAGCTGAACCAGATCGGCACGGTCAGCGAAACGCTCGATGCCGTCGGCTTGGCGCGGCGGAATGGGTACACCTCGGTGATCTCGCACCGGTCGGGCGAAACTGAAGACACGTTCATCGCGGACTTTGCGGTCGCGACGGGAGCGGGACAGATCAAGACCGGCTCCGCCTCGCGTACCGACCGCATCGCGAAGTACAACCAGCTAATGCGGATTGAAGAAGAGTTGGGCGGGGCGGCGCGGTTCTTGGGGGTGAAAGCGCTGAATTATAAGTCGTAGCTTTGCATCACCTAACCGCGGTATGGGGAGCAAATGGCCGAGCGTGGGAGGCGTAGCCATGAAAGTCATCCTCAGCAGGAAGGGGAGTGACAGCGGGTTGAAGTCTGGCAGGATGGCCAGTCCAATTCTCCCCTGCGGTTGTCTCTGCTCTGTCCCGATCCCGTACGAACGCGGTGTGCGCTACTCCGACATTCGATTTGGCAAGCGAACGCTGCGGGAGATTTGCCACGGATTCAACCCCGAGTGGGAGGACGGGTTCGCACACCTTGATCCGGATCTTCGATTCGAATCTTTGGCTCGGAATGTACCGCCAAAGGTATGGAGGCCAGCCTTCGGACAATCTGGATTCTCAGAGGGTCACCTCTGTAAGCAAGGTGTGGGTCAAAAAGGTGACCTGTTCATTTTTTTTGGGTGGTTCCGAAGAACCACGAAAGAGAATGGCAAGCTAAGGTTCGATCCGAAGGACAATCACGGACGACATGTCATCTATGGTTGGCTCGAAGTCGGAGAAGTTTTTCCAGTCGATGGGCGGCAACTACCCGACCAGTTGCGTTTCCTGTCAATTCACCCACACGTTCGTTTCCCGGAGATAGTCGGTCATCCTAACCGAGTTTACGTGGGTTCTGATTCGGGCCTGAAAGCCGGGCTGTTTGGAGTTCAGTCGGATGATCTTGTACTGACAAAGCCGGGGTCTGATGTACGTTCGCAATGGCAATTGCCTGGAAAGGTTTTCGATTCAGTGTTTCGTCAAACCCGCCTTTCACAAACCGGTCTTTCATATCATGGCAACCGTGAACGATGGACAAAGGAAGTTGGGGGGATTGGCCTCAGGGCGGTGAGCAGAGGGCAGGAGTTTGTTGTAGATGGTCAACTGCATCCGAGTGTTTATCAGCACTTTGCCGCTCTGATCAAGTCCGCTTCGAAGGCACGCAGAACGTGCCTGCACGATTGTTGGCGGTCGGACGAGACCACCTTGACTTAGTCCATGACTAAGCTATACTAAGCTCATGGAAGTCAATATCCACGAGGCCAAGACTCACCTGTCTCGCTTGCTGGAGCGGGTTGCCATGGGAGAAGAAGTCATCATCGCCAAGGCCGGGACACCCGTGGCCAAGTTGGTGCCACTAAAGGTTCGTCCGAAGAGGCGGGTGCTCGGATCGGCGAAAGGGGAGTTCACCGTGCCCGAGGATTTCAACGATCCGCTGCCCAAGGAGATCGAGGATCTCTTCTACGAATGAAGGCGCTTCTCGATACGCACACGTTCTTGTGGGCAATCGCAGAGGAAGGAAAGCTCTCTCGCCGGGCTCGGCAGATCTATACCGGTTCGAATGATCTTTGGCTGAGTGTCGCCAGCGTGTGGGAGATTTTGATTAAGGTGCAAGCCGGCAAACTTCCTTTGCCCGAGCCCTCAGGACCGTATCTGGTCAAGAAGCTAGCCAAGGACCGGATCGGAGTTCTACCCATCACCTTGGAACACGTGCTCAGGACTGAATCCTTGCCACTCCACCACCGTGACCCGTTCGACCGCTTGCTCATTGCGCAGAGTATCGAAGAGGGATGGCCCATCATTACCGCCGATCCCTGGTTCGCGCACTATCCTGTGGATGCCATCTGGTAATTAGGTAACTTTTTTCTGACAGCCGACCGCTAAAACCCCATCGTGTCATCCGCCGAAGGCCCGTACGTCGCCGGCACCGGCTTTTCATTCAAGCGCAGATACACGCCGAGTTGAGCGCGGTGGTGCACCAGGTGATTCAGGAACATTTGCCGGTAGGCCAGAAAGCGCGAGCCATCGAAAATAGGCTTGCCCCCGAAGCTCAGCTTCCAGTTCTGCGTCCAAGCGTCATCGGAAGTTTTCTTGAGCGCGGTGCGAGCTTGGGCTGCGCCTTCATCGAAGGCCTTGACCAGTTGGGCGGCGGACTCGAACGGCACCGGCTGGATGCTGGCCTTGGAAAAATCCAGCCCGGGAGTGGTCAGCACCGTCACACCGAAGCCGGAAAGCTGC
>JBGPFV010000002.1:0-26864 GCA_041483535.1 Terriglobia bacterium
GTCTTCCATCATTTTGTTTGGACTTCCGGAGAAGAAGGATGAAGTGGCTTCCGGCGCCTGGGCGGAGGATGGCATCGTGCAGAGGGCGGCGCGCGCGATCAAGAGTGAAGTGCGAGACGTGCTGGTGATGGGCGATGTTTGCCTGTGCGAGTACATGTCGCATGGGCATTGCGGCATCGTAGCGCCAGCGGGCAGGCCGAAATCGCTGGGCGCGGCCGCGGCGGCGCCGCCGGCTGCTGCGGAGTACGAGATCGTCAACGACGCGAGCCTGGAATTGCTGGCGCGCACCTCGGTTTCGCTGGCGCGGTCCGGCGTCGACATCATCGCGCCCTCCGACATGATGGATGGCCGGGTCGGCGCGATTCGCACCGCGCTCGACCAGGCCGGCTTCGCCAATACTCCAATTCTTTCCTATGCGGCGAAGTATGCTTCCGGCTTCTACGGTCCCTTCCGCGAAGCGGCCGATTCCGCGCCGCAGTTTGGCGACCGCCGCTCCTACCAGATGGATCCCTCCAACGTTCGCGAGGCCATGCGCGAGATCGAGTTGGACATTGAAGAGGGCGCCGACATGATCATGGTGAAGCCGGCCATGCCCTACCTGGATGTGATTGCCGCCGCTCGCGACCGCTTCGACCTGCCCCTCGCCGCCTATCAGGTCTCGGGCGAGTACGCCATGATCGAGGCCGCCGCCCGCAACCAGTGGATCGACCGCGACCGCGTCATGATGGAATCGCTCGTCTCCATCCGCCGCGCCGGGGCCAGCATCATTCTGACTTACTACGCCAAGGAAGCGGCGAAGCTCCTGGCCTAGCCGGATGATTCACGCCGAGTCCGGAGAGGATCGGGCAGGGCACGGCTTCTCGCCGTCCTCTATCGCCCGGCCAAAGTTTCGGCTTCAGCCGCTGAGGGTGGAGGCTTGACGCGCTACGCGGAGTTCTCGTCGACAGAACTAGTAGCCGCCTGCGCCGGCTCGAAAGACGAGCGGGCGTGGGCAGAGTTCATCCGGCGATTTCATGGAGTGATCGCCGCCGCGGCCCTGCGGACCGCCCGCCACTGGGGCGAACCCTCCCACTCACAACTCGACGACTTGATCCAGGATACCTACCTGAAGCTCTGCGAAAACCGTTGCCGCTTGTTGCGGTCGTTCCAGCCCTACCACGAAGATTCCATTTATGGATTTCTGAGAGTGGTTGCGGCCAACGTCGTCCACGATCATTTCAAGTCGGCGCTGGCTGCAAAACGGGGTGCGGGTCGAACCGAAGCGCTCGTGGACCAAGCCCAGATCGACCCGAAAATCGCCGGCCCCGACTGCATGGATGCGGTAGGCCAGCGTCTTCAACTCGCGGAGGTCGACAAGATCCTCACCCAGCTTACGGCGGGCAAGGATCAGGAAAGGAAGCGTATGATTTTTTGGCTGCGTCACCGCCAAGGTCTTACCGCCAGTGAGATCGCAGCCATCCCCTCGATCGGACTCACCACCGAGGGAGTAGAAAGCGTCCTCCTGCGCCTGGTGGCCATGATTCGCAGTCACATTGTCAATTCGACTCCCCAGCCGCGAAGTGAAGGTTTTGGATAGACAAAATCGTTCTGAGATATTAGGAGTGAGTATTGGATAAGAATCCCAACCGGCATATGGGAGAGGCGGACCTGGCGAAACTGCTGGAAGAATCTCGCCAGCATGCGGAATCCGCGCGGCACGCCTCGGATGTGCATCCTCATCTCGCTGTCTGTTCGTCCTGCCGGATGCTATTTGAGGAACTGGCGGCGCTCGATTGCCAACTAGATCTTCAACTGAAGGGCGAGATACCCGCTGGGTCCGCGCCGCACCACGGCGATTGTCCTGAGCAGGCGGTCTGGCGCGAGATTGCCGTCGGGCTGACCCCAACCGCCCAAGCGCTTGCCCACATCGAACATGCCAGCCGCTGCGATTCTTGCGGCCCGTTGTTACGCGAAGAAGTCGCCGAATTGACCGATTTCAACCGCGACATCACCGCGCCGGAGCGCGAGCATATCGCTACCCTCCCGAGCGCGAGCGCCGAGTGGCAGCAGAGACTGGCCCAGCGAATCACCGGCACGCCCCATTCCACGCTCGATTCGCAATCTACGCCGTGGTGGCGAGGCTGGCTGCCCGTTCCGCGCCTCACCATGACAATGACCACGGCCATGACAATGACAATGACAATGACCGCGGCCTTTCTTCTCGCCGTGGTTGGCGTCGGATCGTGGGTTGTCGTCCAACGCAACCAGCCCGCCAGGGCCAGCCATCTCCTCGCCCGCGCCTACACCGAGCAGCGCACCCTCGAACTCAGGATCGCGGGCGCCGATTATGCGCCTCTCCGCGTGTCCCGCGGACCGGCAGCCTCCTTTACCAGCCGTTCGGAGGCGCTGTTAAAAGCGGAAGATCTGATTGCCAGCCAACTCGGTTCCCATCCTTCCGATCCCGCCTGGCTTCAGGCGCAGGCCCAGGCCGACCTGCTGGAAGGTAAGTACGACGCGGCCGTGGAAGCTTTGCGCCGCGCTCTCGAACTAGAGCCGCATTCGCCCGAGTTCCTCATCGATCTAGCCACCGCGTACTCCCAGCGCGCCCAGCAGGAAGACCGCAAAGACGATTTCGGCGCCGCTTATGAGTACCTGAGCCAGGCTTTGAGACTGCGCCCCGATGATCCAGTTGCGCTCTTCAATCGCGCCCTAGTCGCGGAACATGAGTTCCTTTACCACCAGGCGCTCGACGACTGGGAGCATTACCTGCGCGTCGATCCAGCCTCGGAGTGGACGGAAGAAGCCCGCAACCACGCCAACGCCGTGCGTGAAAAGTTGAAGGAGCACGGCAGCAAGGCGATGCCGCTGCTGTCTCCCGCCCAGGTCGCGGTCATGGCCACCAGCGCCAGGCTCGGCGCTGAAGTCGACCAGCGTGTCGAAGAATATCTGCACGAAGCCGTCCGCTCCTGGTTGCCCCAGGCTTTTCCCGAAGCCAAAGCCCATGCCGAAGCCGATCCGCACGCCGCACAGGCGCTTTTTTTTTTGGCGGACCTGACCACCCGCCAACACGGCGACCTCTGGCTGGCTGACCTCCTCCGCGCTTCCTCCGCCCCACAGTTTCCGCAAGCCGTAATCGCGCTCGCCCGCGCCGTGCAAGCCAATGACGCCAGCGACTACGGTGTCTCCCGCGAACAGGCGAATCGCGCCGAACAATTATTCCGTGTGTCCGGCAACACGGCGGGCGTGCTGCGCGCGCAGTTCGAACAGATCTTCGCGGCCCAGATCGAGCGGCACAGTGAAGCATGTCGGCGACAGGCGACGGCTGCGCTAACGGAATCGGAGAAATACCCTTACCCTTGGTTGTGGATTCAGCTTGGCTTAGAGAAGGGCGACTGTTCATTTCTGATGGGCGATATTGGAGCGGACGAAAGGGCCACTGCTCGTGCCATGGGTCTCGCCCAAAAGAGTGGATACGGGGGCCTCTATCTGAGAGCCGTGTTTTTCACTGCGGACGACAAGCGCCTGACCGGCGATCAAGCCGGCGCTTCCGCAGTCGCCAACATGGGTCTGGAGCGATATTGGTCCGGACAGTTTCCCGCAGTGCGCGGGTACAACCTCTATGCGGGGCTGGCCGATACCGCTGAAGCTGCGGACCGTCCGAACTTGGACGTGGCAATCTGGCGCGAAGCGGTGGCGCTAATTGACTCCGACGAAGTTCTGCTGCAGCGCGCCATGGCCCACAAGTGGATGGCCAATGCTGCTACAACAGCCCGTCTGCCTCAGATCGCTGAACAGCAATACGCCGCGGCTGCCCGGCTGTTCGCGCTGGCCCCGCGCACCGAGGCCAGTCGCAACGATATTCTGGAGACCGAGATCCAAGCCGCTCAACTGGAAGCGCATCAGGGCCGATTCGATGATGCCATCGCGCGCCTGACGGGCATTCAGGAACGAGTGCGCCCGCTCTCGAACAACTACCTCGTACAGCTGTTCTATTCCACCCTCGGCGAACTGCAACTCCGCAGACATCGTGAGCCCGAGGCCGAACAGGCTCTCCGGCCCGCGCTGGTTTTAGCGGAACAAAGCCTCGGGTCCCTCAGGTCCGAATCGGAACGTACAAGTTGGAGCAAGGATGCAGCTCCGGCGTATCTCGCACTGGTTGAAGCAGAACTCGTGCAGGGCCGTTCGCAGGATGCGCTCGATGCGTACGAGTGGTATCTGGGCGCGCCCCAGCGTGTGGCTACCGATCCCCGCCCGCACCAACCTGGTTACCGAACTACGACAACCCCCCCCATGCTGGATCCATCGCGGCTCGAGTTTCGCCTGCCTCTCCTTGCCAACCAGACGGTGCTTGCCTATGCCGCACTCCCCGACGGCCTGGCCATCTGGGCCTATGACAACCGCGGCATCAATGCGCACTGGATTCCGAAACCTACCGGCGACCTGCAAGAGTTAGTGCACAGGTTTTACGATCTGTCTTCCGATCCCCGGTCCGAGCTAAGCGCCTTGCGCCGCGATGCTCGCAGCCTTTATGGTTCGCTCATCGCTCCGGTGGAACAACATCTCGCGCCGGGACGCACGCTGGTAATCGAAGCGGACGGTTGGCTGGCCCGCGTGCCCTTCGAAGCCCTGCTGGATTCGGACGATCATTATCTGATCGAGCGCGCACCCATTGTCCATTCGCTGGGTCAGGATTCGCAGGCGCGGTTGCGCAAAGAGACCGGCATTTCAGCCGACTTGCCGGCCCTGGTGGTGGGCAGCACAGCTTCATCGTCGGCCGCTGGCCTCATTCCTCTTCCCGATGTGGCTGAGGAAGCGGACGCCGTTGCCCATGGCTTTCATTCCGCGCACGTGCTCAAAGGCGGAGGGGCCACCCTCAGATCGGTCCGGGACGAGATGCCCGGAGCCACAGTGTTTCACTTTGCCGGACATTCGCTCACCACTCCCGACCGAACTGGACTGATGCTGGCGGGCGGAGACGAACAAGCGAAAATACCCAGCCTGTTGGACGCAGCCGCAGTGCGGCACCTTCACCTGCAACGCTTGCAGTTGGCGGTACTCTCGGCCTGCAGCACCGCCTCCGGTAGCGGCGGCTCCAGCGGATTCAACAGCGTTACCGATGCTCTCCTGCGTGCGGGTGTGCCCCACGTGGTCGCCAGCCGTTGGGCCGTGGACTCGGTCGAGACCCGGGGCTTTGTCGAGGACTTTTACCATAACGCACTTTCCGGCCAGCCTGTTTCCGAAGCACTGCGCCAGACCGCACGGAACATGCTGGCCAACCCGCGCACCGCGCACCCGTATTACTGGTCCGCTTTTTCGGCGTACGGACGGCCTTAGTCCACGGAACTGGTCTCATAAATCGGCTCCAGCCGCGAAGCGGCGGAACAGGAAAGCCGGGCACGTGAGTGCCGGCTAGGCAAGAGTGGAAAATCTCGAGTCCCGCAAGGGACGGCACGCTAGTTGCCCCTTCCGAGCGGAAAGGCATTTTATGAAACCATCCCCAACACAGGAGACCCCGATGCAAACCGAACGCTGCTTCACCCGCTCCCTGATTGCGCTGGCCAGTGCAGTCCTGGCCATCTTTCTCATCGCCTGTCAACAATCCCAACCACCAGCTCCGGCCGTGGCTGAGTCCAAGGCCGCCGCCGAAAAAGTTTTCGTCGTCTTCGAAGGTCCGTGGGCCATTGTGGCTGACCCGAAAGACCCCAACAGTGTCCTGGCTCTCGCGCCGAAGACCAAACTTCACCGCGATCTCTACGTGGCAGCCTCCAATGACTCGGTGCTGGCCGCGGGAACTTACGACCTTTCTGTCCCGGCCCATGGGGCCGCCTTTTCTGGGGCGCTCGATCCCAGCTTCGCCCAAGCCAAAATCGACGCCAAGACCTTGCAACACGCGCTCGATGACAAGTCCGGCCGCTACGTGATTCGCCTGCCCAAGCCCGAAGCCTACGTGGCTGCCAGACGATCCCGTAGTCGCGTCGGCGCCAAGTACGTCCCCGAAGCTATGACCGAGCAGGACTACGCCACCCAGGTGTCGTTCCGTTACAGCGTTAGCACTCTGAACGGCTTCTCGTTGGCGGGCACTCCCGACACCGGTACTTTCAACCCGCTCCTTCTCCAGCTCGACACGCCAAACATTCGCTTAGCCATCGAGCCGGCTCAAATGGACGACCCGAGGGATAGGTGCAGTACGCACTCCCGCGAGGCGTTCCGCGATACGGTGAAGTTCCTGGGGTTGACTTTGTTCGTGGATTTTCCGAATGACTCGGCAGATTGCCACAAGACCGATCCGCAACTGGCTCACTCGACTAATGCGGAAGCAGGCCACGGAACTCCGTTGGATCGGATCGCTACAATCTTTCTTCCGGTGCCGGCAGCCTTCGAGACCGCGAACCTAGCGGGCAGAGAGGTTACATTGAGTCGTTCAGAAACCCTCGCAACCGTTGTCGCGGCGGACCCTGTGGCGCACTACCTCGCCGCCATGTACCTCTTCCATTCTACGGGGACTGCGTGCCTTGCACCGATTCTGTTCCTCACTACGACCCCCTAAGCCTATGTCGAATTCGAGGCGGAATGAATAAACTATTTTCCGCCTCGTCCATTTTGTGAGCTCTCGCTGCCGGCGGTTCCGAACAGCGCTCCCAGCATCGATCCCAACGTCCTGCAGGCGAATATCGATGCTCAGGGCGTTCAGCATGCGCTCAATGCCAAATCGGAGCGCTACGCCATAAGGCTGCCCAGGCCCGAAGCCTACGTGGCCACTTCCACGGAACGGAACCGCGCCGGTTCCGCGTATCCCCCCGCCGCTTCGACCGAGAAGGACTACGTAACCGCTGTGTCTCTGCGCTATCGCGTGAACGCACCGGGCGGGTTCTTCCTCGCCGGCAAGCCCGACGACAACAGCCCCTTCAATCGGCTTCCGGTGGAACCGCCCATCATAAGTTTTGTGGTTCAGCCGCTCCCCGGCCAAATGATGGACGAATGCAACTTGCACGCGCGAGAAGCCTTCCGCGACCTGGCCAAGCTCGTGAACCTCAAAATGTTTGTGGATTTCCCGAACGATCTCAGCGCATGCCGCGACTACGACCCACAGAAGCCGCCAGCTTGAAATCTCAGTTGACAAGCAAAGGTATAATAGAACTAGCTCGAATTAGAACTTGACCGGGCGGCCCAAGCGGCGAGTAAGTGGTATCAGGTAAGCTCTTTGAAACCTATATTTTGCAAGGCAGAGTAAGTTGTAACTCGTTGATTCCAAAGGCTAGGCCATAAAGTCACCCCCGAAGAATGGAAGATAACTCCTTTGTCCCCAAAGATTTATAGGAAACTTTCCTGTAACTTCATGATTCCATTAGATAGGGGGGAGGGGGGCCACTATGGGTACCAACTAGTAAATAGATGTTTTCAGCTTTCCGGATAGGCCAAGCGAACCAGAGTTCTCTCCGAAAAAGGCACGTAAAGCAAAGCCGCAGTCGCGGCGAACGCCAAGCCCACTCCGATTTGCGGCAGCAGCAGAAACGGCGCGATGGCCCAGAGTTGATCGAGCGCCAGAACAAATGGGAAGAGCCGCCCGAAGTTCCCGCCCAACTTGCGAAAATCGAAGCCCACCGCGGACAGCAGATAAAAGCGCAACGGAATTCCCACCGCTCCCGTAACCAATACCGCGCCCACAATGACAAGAGCCTTCCAGCCCGGGAGAAAGCTGCTCGCCACCCGCTCCGCCGCGCGCAGGTGAGCGAGTCCGCTCACGTAGAAGATGAGATACATCGCCTGAATCAGCGCGAAAAGCGCGCGCACCAATCCGCGCCGGGGAATGGGCACGTGCAGTTCGGGATGCAGCGCGTGTGGCGCAGGCACTCCTGCCCGCGTGCCCTTGTTGTTCTCCGCCGCAGCGGATTCTGCTGCGCCGCCGTCGACAGCGGCAATGAAGCGGTATCCGCGCCGAGCCAGGGTTTCGACGAAGCGTGGACTCGAGGCGGAATCGCCCAGCGCCTCGCGAATCTTGTTCACCGCGGTATTCAGACTGTGATCGAAATCGACGAAGGTATCCGCCGGCCAGATGCTTGCGCGCAGATCGTCCCGCGTCACCACTTGCCCGGCATGCTGCAACAGCGCCGCCAGCACTTGAAACGGCTGTTCCTGAAGCCGTACGCGTGTCCCGTTCTTGCGCAGCTCTCCGGCCGCCAGGTCGGCTTCAAAAACACCAAATCGCAGAAGCCGGGCTTCGCTGCTGGGGGGAGGCATCGGCATAGCGTCGCGCCCGTAGTGTACACCGCCCGAAACGCGGAGTTTGCCGCGAGCGAGTCGATTCTTCGGGGAGCGCCGGGCGTCCCCGCCCGGCAGGACGGGCGAGACGCCCGTCCCTCCACTAACGATGCAAGGAAGGACTACAATATTCCGCGTGAACGCCCCCGCGCCATCGAAGCCGGCCGCTGACCACAAGCATCGGCACCACCATTCCATCTACGCCGCCGAAGCCACCGGATTGCTTCTCATGGCGGTTCTTCTGCTCATTCTCATCATCATCCGCTACTGGCGGTACATTCCCTGGAGCGCGCGCTGAAGTTGCCGAGGTTGCGATAGTGCCGGAGGTAGCGAGGTTGCCGAAGTTAGATCGCGACCCGCTGGTCGTCGTCGTGCTCGGCCCCACGGCGAGCGGGAAGACCGCCCTGGCGCTGGCCATCGCGCGCCGCTTTCACGGTGAAATCGTCAACTGCGACTCGGTTGCGATGTACCGCGAATTTGAAATCGGCACCGCCAAGCCCAGTGCGGCGGAGCGCGCCGAAATTCCGCATCACCTGCTGGATTCGGTCGATCCGCTCGCCGACGTCAGCGCGGGAGAATATGCCCGCCAGGCGCGGCAGGTGCTGGGCGAGATCGCGAAGCGTGAACACTTGCCCATCGTCAGCGGAGGAACCGGACTCTATCTACGCGCGCTGCTTCAGGGACTCTTCCCTGGTCCGCAACGCTCCGAAGAGCTGCGCAACAAACTGCGCGGGCGCGCGGAGAAGCGCGGGACCGAGCACGTGCATCGCATCCTGCGGCGGCTCGATTCTTCGGCAGCGGATCGCATTCACGCCCATGACATTCCCAAAGTGATCCGAGCGATTGAAGTCTGTCTCGCCTCGCGCCAGCCCTCTCGCTGGACTTTACGCCGGACTTCTCGCCGAACTATGACCGAACTTTGGCAGCAGGGACGCGAACCGCTGCAAGGCTTTCGCATTCTGCGTCTCGGACTCAATCCCGAGCGCGAAGCTCTTTATGCTCGCATCAACCAACGGGCCGCGAAGATGTTTGAAGAAGGACGGCTTGACGGCGGACTGATTGCCGAAACGAAAAGGCTTCTCGCGAAGTATGGCGGCCAAGCTCGCCCGCTGGCGTCGCTCGGATACAAGCAGGCGCTCCAGTTCTTGCGCGGCGAATTGGATCGCGAGGCGACGCTCGCCGCGGCACAGCAAGCGCATCGTAACTATGCCAAGCGCCAGATCACGTGGTTCCGGCGCGAGCCGAATGTACATTGGCTGGCCGGTTTTGGCGACGACCCCGCCCTTCAGCGGGAGAGCATCGCAACCGTCGCACGGGAAATTTGAGAGAGTTCGTGCGCGCGGGTGGAGCGCCGGGCGTCCCCGCCCGGCCGGAGGAACCGGCGAGACGCTCCCTATGCACGACGTCCCCATCCGTTTTTGTTATTGTCAATTGCATGTTCCGCCGTTTGCTGCCGATCGCGCTCCTGCTCGCCGCCACGCTCGGCTTTGCTAGAGACAAGAGCAGAGGCCGCTTTCTGCCGCCCGGACCCATCCATCTCGACAAAACCGGCCGGAAGTGGGCCGACAAGACGTTGCGCAAGATGTCGCCCGAAGACAAAGTCGGCCAACTCTTCGCCATCTGGGTAAGAGTGCAATTCCTGAATGACGCCGACCCCATCTTTGTGCAACTGCGCGACAACATCCGCAAATATCGCATCGGATCGGTGGTCATGAGCGTTCCGGTGGATGGCCCCGTCCTGCTGAAGAGCCAGCCCGAGGGTACCGCCGAGTTGCTCAACCGGCTGCAACGCGCGTCAAAGCTGCCCCTCATCGTTTCAGCGGATTTCGAGCGCGGCGTGTCCATGCGTCTGAATGGCACGACCGTCTTTCCTCACGCGATGGCCTTTGGCGCGGCCGGCAAAACGGAAAATGCCGAAGCCTTTGGACGCATCACCGCTCTGGAAGCGAGGGCGATCGGAGTGCATTGGAATCTCTTTCCTGATGCCGACGTGAATTCCAATCCTGCCAACCCCATCATCAACACCCGCTCCTTCGGAGAAGACCCGCAGCAGGTCAGCGATTTCGTGGCGGCGTACATCCGGGGCGCTCATGAAGGCGGCATGCTGGTCACCGCAAAACACTTCCCCGGACACGGCGACACCGCTACCGATTCTCATCTCGGCCTCGCTCAAGTCACCGGCGACCGCGCCAGGCTCGACGCGGTTGAGCTGCCGCCGTTTCGGCGCGCGATCGAGGCCGGCGTGGATGCGGTGATGATCGCGCACGTTACCGTTCCCGCTCTCGACGCCGAGCCCAACCGGGTGGCCACAACTTCCAAGGCGATTGTGACCGGGCTCCTCAAAGAAGAAATGGGATTCAAAGGGATCGTGGTGACCGATGCCCTCGACATGGCAGGGTTGACGCGCCTGTACGCGAACAATATCGGCCGTGCAGCAGTCGAATCCTTCCAGGCCGGCAATGACATGCTGCTCATTCCGGCCGACCTCGACGCCAGTTACCGCGCCGTGCTGCAAGCCGTGCGCAGCGGCGAAATCGACCGCCAGCGGCTCGATCAATCGGTGCGCAAAATCCTGGAACTTAAGGCGTCTCTCGGTCTGAACAAGGCGCGGCTGGCGGACCCCAGCCAACTTTCCAGCCGGATTGCGAAACCCGAGAATGTGGCCGCCGGCCAGCGCATGGCCGACGAAGCCATTACCCTCGTCCGCGACAACGGCAGGGTAATCCCGCTGCAGTCTTTTGGAACTTCTCTTGGAACTAGGCAGGCTGCGCTTCCGTATCAGTCATTGACAGAGGTGAGCAATCGTCTCGTCGTGGTGATTTTTCCCGACGACCTGCGCACCGACTCCGGACGCATGCTCGAACGCCAGATTCTAGCCCGTGTGCCTGACGCGCGCGTGATCTATGTCGATGCGCGCTCGGCCGCCGGCATGAAGCCTGCCGTTGTCGAAGCGGTGGAAGCAGCGCAGCATGTGATCGCCGCGCTGTATGTGGTTCCGGTCGCAGGCCAGGCCGTGCGTGCCCCCGGAGGAGGGTTGACGAATACGGTTGCCATGGACGACGCCACGGGATCTTTACTTACCGCAATCCTCGAGCGCGCCGACGATCGCACCGTCGTACTCGCCATGGGCAATCCCTATGTGGTGCAGGATTTTCCCGCGATCCAAAGTTATTTGTGCACGTTCTCCAACGCCGCCGTGTCGGAAACAGCGGCCGTGAAGGCGATTTTTGGCGAGATCCCGATCGGCGGTCATCTGCCGGTCACGATTCCCGGCATCGCCTCCCGAGGCGAGGGTCTCGAACGCCCCGCCCGGCCATTCTCAGCTCAACCCAACTCAGGAGGTTCCTCCCATGTTCAACCGTAAAACGACCAACCGCGAAATGTTCCGCCGTAGCGTTATCGCAAGACTCTGCCTGGGCCCGCTCTTGGCCGCACTGTTTGCCGCTCTCTGCCTGCTTCCCGCTTGCAGCATCAATGCCAACGACAAGGGCAAGGATGGCGAGAAGCACGTTGATATCAAGTCTCCCATGGGCGATCTGCACGTCAGCGAGCAAGCCGATATCCGTGATGCTGGCCTGACCCTTTATCCCGGCGCTAAGCCCGCCCCGAAAGACGACAGCGACGACAAGAAGAGCGCCAACGTGAACCTTTCGATTCCGGGATTCTCGTTGAAAGTTGTGGCCGCGGAGTTTCTCTCCGACGACGCTCCCGACAAAGTCATCGCCTACTATGACAAAGAGCTGCAGAAATATGGCAAGCCCATCCAGTGCAAGGGCGCCTGGAGCGGCGGTCACGTAGCAGGCTCACCCGGCAAGGAGGAAGGCTCCAAGCCCGTCTCGTGCGGGAACAACGGCAGCGGAGACTCGGTGGAGTTGAAGGTTGGAACCGAGGGGAACCAGCACCTCGTCGCGGTGAAGGCCAACCGCCAGGGAACCCGCTTTGCCCTGGTTTATGTGCGCATGCACACGGGCAAGGACGAGACGATCTAAAGGCATCGGGTGATCGGACCATCGGGTCATCTTTACCCTGCCAGCACTTCCGATCACCAGATGACCCGATCACCCGATGCCTCCGCCTTGCTCTTCTGGTTCGTTGTGCGCTAGCTTCAAAGACGTGGAGCACCCTTGCCAACGGTGTGGGACCACGGTCGAGGACGGCCGACCATTTTGTCCGCAATGTCGCGCTCCTCAAATTCACGTGCAGGTTGCGATTCCGGATGCTGAAATTGCCGCGGGCTTGAATCCCACGCAGGACGACTCTGCTCCAGAGATTCCCGTAGAGACAAGGCTTGCCTCGTCGCAGACACGGCAAGGCGCGTTCGCAAGCACGATGGACAGGAGCGTTGCGGTTCGGGCCGCGCTCAAGGCCGGCGTGCTCGGCGTTTTCATCGGGATGATCCCGTTCCTTGGCATCGTGCTAACCGGCGCTCTGGCTGTCTATTTCTACCGCCGCGAAAATGGGCTCGCGCTTCCCGCCGCTCTCGGATCGCGTCTGGGAGGAGCAGCGGGAGTCGTCGCCTTCGCCATCAACGCTTTGTTAATCACCATCCGCATTTTTATTTTTCATGCCGGGCAGGAATACACCGACAGCATTCTGAAAATCGTTCAGAAGTTCGGGGTCAACGTGGCGGATCCTGACATTCAAGCCGGCATCCATAACTTATTCACTCCGTCGGGGCTGGCGCTCACCTTCTTTTTTGGAATGATTCTGACCGTGGTGCTGGCCTCCGCGGGCGGTGCGCTGGCCTCGCTGCTGCAGCGGCCCCGCAACCCTCGAATGTAGTTTCAGCCACAATCGGCGCTGGTTTCAGGCCCTGCTTGCTCTCATCTTTCCGCACGCGTATGATGCAGCGTTTATGAATACACGCGCGTCAGGGAGTCCGGTTGCACTCCATCAGAAAGCCCAGTTGATGTCTGCCTCCGAGGTGGAGCGCACCTTGATTCGCCTGGCGCATGAAATTCTCGAGAAGAACAATGGCGTCGAAGATCTAGCCCTGGTTGGGATCCGTCGACGGGGCGTTCCGCTGGCGGAACGGTTGGCGAAAATCATCCAGCGCATCGAAAAAAAGCCGGTACCGCTCGGCACCCTCGACATTACCCTCTATCGCGACGATCTTTCCACCCTCGACACCAAGCCGGTGGTGCAGAAAAGTGAGATGGAAATTCCCATCACGGGGAAGTCGGTGGTGCTGGTGGACGACGTGCTCTATACCGGCCGCACCACTCGCGCCGCCATGGACGCGCTCTTCCACTCGGGCCGCCCCAAACGACTGCAGCTATGCGTATTGATCGATCGCGGCCATCGCGAGTTGCCGATTGAGGCCGCTTTCATCGGGCGCACCGTACAGACCACGGAAAATGAGATTATCGAGGTCAAACTTCGCGAGGTCGATGACGCGGAGAAAGTCCTGCTCATGGAAAAAAGCAGTAGGGCGTTCAATTTGTAATTTGGTAATTTGTAATCTGTAATTGGAAAAGCCTAATCCTCATTGTGCGGTTCTTGAATTACAAATTACCAATTGCAAATTACAAATCAACGATATCCGATTCATCACGGACTGTTAATTATGAATCCAGCGCGCGGTTCCCTCCTCGGTATCGAGCACCTGGAAGCAGCCGAGATCCTGAGACTTTTGAAATTTGCCCGGCGCATGAATCCGGACAAGCCGCGGCCCCTGCTCAAGGGCAAGCGGGTGTTTTTGCTTTTCTACGAGGCGTCCACCAGGACGCGGACCTCGTTTGAAATCGCGGCCAAATCCCTGGGCGCTCACACGGTCCTCATCCAGGCGATTGGTTCGAGTATTGAGAAGGGCGAATCCCTGCTCGATACCGGGTACACGGTGCGCGCCGTCGGCGCCGACATTATCGTCATCCGCCATCCCAACGCCGGCGCGCCCTACGTGATGGCGCAGCACCTCGACGTCCCCGTCATTAACGCGGGCGATGGACTGCACGAGCATCCCTCGCAGGCATTGCTCGATGCTTACACCATTCTGCACAATAAGAAAACTTTCAAAGGTCTGCAGGTCGCGATTGTCGGCGACATCTTTCATAGCCGTGTGGCGCGGTCGGCGTGCCACCTGTTGAGCAAATTCGGCGTGAAGATTATTCTTTGCGGTCCGCCGGAACTGGTACCCGACATTGCCACCACCCTCGCGCCCGGTGTGCGCGTGACCCGCCACATTGAAGACGCCCTGCGCGGCACCGATGTGGTCATGCTGCTGCGCGTGCAGACCGAGCGCCTCTCCGGCTTGAAGATCGACCTCGCGGAATATATTGCGCGCTACCAGATGACCCCGGCCCGCTTGAAGATGGCAAAGAAGGATGCCATCGTGATGCATCCCGGCCCCATCATTCGTGGTCTGGAGTTGACCAGCGAAGTTGCCGACGGCGCCCAGGCGCGCATCCTGGAGGAAGTGCGAAACGGCGTTTCCACGCGCATGGCAATTCTAGCGCGGGCGATGGGAAAGCTGCGATGAAAATCGATTCACCACGGAGACACAGAGACACGGAGAAAACCAAGGCACGTTTTATTGATTTTGATTTTCTCTGTGTCTCTGTGACTCTGTGGTGAAAGACTTAAGGATTGACGTGACTTCACGCTCCACAAGTAGTCTGCTGATCAAGGGCGGCCACCTCATCGACCCGGCGGCTCGCATCGATGCGCCCATGGACGTGCTGTTGAAAGATGGCCGAGTCGCCGAAATCGCGCCTCCCCACAAGATCAAGGGCGCCGTGGACGACAAATTCGATGCCCGCGGACTCATCGTCGCGCCCGGCTTCCTCGATCTGCATGTGCACCTGCGCGAACCCGGCCAGACGCACAAAGAGACGATTGCAACCGGCACGGCCGCTGCGGCTGCGGGCGGATTTACTTCTGTCTGCACCATGCCCAACGCGGTTCCGGTGGTCGATTCCGTCGAGTGGATCGAGTGGCTGCGCCAGCCCGAGCGCGGCGCGGTCGTCAATGTGTTCGCCGTTGCGGCCGCGACACGCGCCAGCAAGGGCGCCACGCTCACCGACTTCCGCGCTCTGCAAAATGCAGGAGCGGTGGCGGTTACAGACGACGGCAAGCCCATCCTCGAAGACAGCATCATGCGCGAGGCGCTGGTTCTGGGCGGGGAACTGAATTTCCCGGTCGTGCAACATGCCGAAGACACTCGCATGACCGAGCATTGCTCGATGCACGCAGGCGCGCGTTCGTTTCGTCTCGGATTGCGCGGCATGACCGCGGCTGCCGAAGCTTCGATCGTCGAGCGTGACGTGCAGCTCGCGATGCAGATTCCCAACGCCCGCCTGCACGTCGCACATCTTTCGACGGCGGACGCGCTGAAGAGTGTGCGCCGGGGCAAGCGCGCGAAAGCGCGCGTCACCTTCGAAGTGACACCGCACCATTTCACGCTGACGGACGATGACATGCGTGATTATGACAGCAACTACAAAATGAATCCCCCACTGCGCTCGGCCTCCGATCGCGAGGCCATCCTGGCCGCGCTCGCCGACGGTACGGTGGACGCCATCGCCACCGATCACGCGCCCCACGCCGCCCACGAAAAAGAGATGGAATTCGAGCGCGCCGCATTCGGCATCGCCGGACTGGAAACCGCGCTCGCGCTGGCCATCACCCGCCTGCATCGTGACAAGCGGATTCCGCTTGCCCGCATCGTGGAACTCTTCACCGCCGGTCCCGCTCGCTGTTTCGATCTTCGCGGACGCGGGTCGCTGGTCCGCGGCTCGGTCGCCGACGTCACCGTCTTCGATCCAAAAAAGAAATGGACCTTCGACGCCGCCAAGTCGCGGTCGAAATCGAGAAACACGCCCTTCGATGGATGGCCCCTGACGGGGAAAGTAGTCGCGACTATCGTCGGAGGGAAGATCGTGTATTCGGGACGTTGACGAATGTGGGAAAGAACACGGAATTCTGAGTAGAGACGTGGCTTGCCGCGTCTCCCGCGTGCACCCTAAAAGCCGCGGGCCGCTCTACGCGCTCTTGATCAACGGATTCCCCGGAGAAACCAACCCGACACGGATCAGCTTAGCCGTGAGGCGATCTTTGTCGCTGGAATTGGAAGCGGAAGCAGCGGCGAGGCGCTTGCGCAGCTTGGCGACTTTTTCTGCGCGGGTGCGGCGCCGGCGAATTTCCGGACGACGGCTGGGTGCGGACATGAGGTTCTCCTTGGTGTTCGGTGACTGAGGTCCGTGAAATGACTGTGTGAAAGCACGAGTCAGAGATACGGTCGGCGCCGTGGACTCGTCTCGAGTTTCAATTATAGGGTTGACCGGCACTGCTGGCAAAGAGGGAGAGGACGACGACGACGGCGCAACGCCGAATTTTCCCGGGTCACGTTGCAGCCGCGTTCCCTGAAGAATGGGTGAAGTTCCGGGAAAATGCCGCTTGCGCTCCCAGCCAACCTTGCTATAATCCTGCAATGTTTGAGGATCGTCCGACAACTGTGCCGGTCCCGTACGAAGAAGCGGTGGACGGGGCGCGAGGCCTCTTCGCGCCTGCCGGACTGGATGCAACGGATCACCCATGGTTGACAAACCGGTGACCGGAAGACGAACAGGCTGGCTGTTGGGATGCGGCGTACTGCTGGGGCTCGCGGCCGCTTTCACCGGCCACAAGACCGTAAGCTACACTTCGACGGACGCATTCTGTGCCCAGGCCTGTCATTCGCACCCGCACGCTACCGCATTCTGGATTCAGTCCGCGCACTACTCCAACCGGCAGGGCGTTGTGGTGCACTGCACCGACTGCCACCTGCCCCCGGGCGGAGTGCGGTATCTCACGGAAAAAGCCCGGCTGGGCGGCCACGATGCCTACTCCCAGCTATTTCGCGACGTCTCGAAAATCGACTGGGCGCGGGAACGCAAGCTCGACCGCGCCGTGGCCTTTACGTACGATGCGGGCTGCATCCATTGTCACAGCAACCTGTTTGCCGGGGGGCTCTCCAAAGTCGAGGGCACGCTCCCTTCCGGCGACCAGCAAACCGACGCCCAGCAAGTGCGGGACATGAGAATCGTCGCGCGCCGAATGGAAGCGCACCTTTACTACCAGCGCAATCGGGAAAAGTTGCACTGCGTCAACTGCCACCTGTTCGCCGGACATTTCATGGAGAAGAAGATAGCGCCTGTGGCGTCGGCCGCGGTCGAGGATTCCCGGTTTCCACTCGCCGCCTCAGGCTTTCGGGACTACACCGAAGCCGCGCCCGGATTGGCCGTCAAGTTCCACATGATCGCGGTGCCGGGTGGAACCCTCGCGGCCGGCAGCCCGGAACTGGGCGCTTGCCGCTTACGAGACGCCGGGCCGGTGCACCCGCTTAACGTATCCCCGTTCTGGATGGCGCAGGCCACGGTCAGCGACCACGACCTAAAATTGCTTTCCGCCCAGCGTAAGTTGAAGGAGAAGCCAGGCGCGGTGACGCCGCAGCTCGCCGATGCCTACACGCAATGGTTGTCGCAGGCGACGGGGAAGAAATATCGTCTCCCGACAGAAGCCGAGTTGGAGTACGCCTGTGTGGCCGGCGGCACTATGCCCCCTTGGGACCGGCTCAAGAGCCGCGCCGATTCGCATGTTTCCGGCTTGGCCGTGCTCAATGACTGGGGCTTTTTCGATCTCTCCGGCACCCCCGAGTTTCTGCTGGATGGATCCCATGACCCCAACGCTCTCCGCACCGGCGCCAGCTTCAGAGTGGTAAGGGAAGTGGACGAGAAACCGGCAACCCGCGCCGCCATGCAGCCCTAAGGAGTTGGGACCAATAATGATGAAAGACGCACGCGATCGCGATCTGGGCATGGACCGCGCCATTACGCGCCGCGATTTCCTGAACGGAGTCGCCCTAGGGATCGGCGGCCTGGCGCTTGGGTCCACCCTGGCCGGATGTGGGCGGCTCGGCGCCTCGGATTCCAACCCTGCGCAGGATCACGCGGGTTACAACCCGCCGGCGGGCACCGGGATGCGCGGCGATAACACGGGTTCGTTTGAAGCCGCACATGGCTTGCGCGACGGAACCTTTTGGCAAAACGCCGGCACGGCCACGCCCACCGATGGCACCTACGATCTGATCGTGGTGGGTGCGGGGATCTCCGGACTGGCGGCGGCGCACTTCTTCCGCAAGCAGGCCGGCGCCAATGCGCGCATCCTGATTCTCGAAGCGCACGACGACTTCGGCGGGCACGCCGCGCAGAAACAGCTCCACGCGGGCAACCGGCTGTTACTCAGTTACGGCGCTCAGTCGATTGAAAGTCCGTCGCTCTACAGCGCCGAGGCCAAGGGTTTGCTGGCCGACGTGGGCGTTGACGTGCAAAAGTTCTACCGCTACTACGACCGGAATCTCTTCCCCTCGCTGAAACTGGGAAGCGGCATGTTCTTCGACCGCGAGACCTTCGGAGAGGATCGTTTGGTCGCAGGCTTCGGCAAGATTCCTCACCGGGATTTTTTTGCCAAGGCCCCGCTTTCCGACGCGGCGCGTCACGACATCGTCCGCCTCTACACCGAAAAGGTGGACTACCTTCCAGGCCTTACCCCGGAACAGAAGAAGGCCTTCCTGGACAAAATCAGCTATGCCGATTTTCTGACCAAGATTGCCAAGTGCACTCCCGATGTGGTGCCCGTCTTCCAAACCCGCAGCCACGATCTGTTCGGAGTGGGCATCGACGCCGTCTCCGCCTTCGAACTCCATGACGAAGGCGATGACTACGGCTATGGTTACCCTGGCCTCGATGCCATGTTAGGCGCCACCGGCGATCGCGGGGACCACAAGCCCGACCCTTACATCTTTCATTTTCCCGATGGCAATGCTTCCGTTGCCCGCTTGCTGGTGCGGTCCTTTATCCCCGAGGCAATTCCGGGACACACCATGGAAGACGTAGTGCTCGCCCAGGCCGACTACAGCCGGCTTGATCGCGCTCCCTCTCCCGTGCGCATTCGTTTGAACAGTACGGTCGTGGGCGTGCGGCACGACGGCGATCCAGGATCGGCGAGCACGGTGGACGTAACCTACACCCGCAATCGGCAAATGTTTCAAGTGCGCGGACGCCGCTGCGTGCTGGCCTGTTACAACTCGATGGTTCCTTACGTTTGCCCCGAACTTCCCGCCAAGCAGAAGGAAGCGCTGGCCTATGGCGTAAGGACGCCGTTGGTTTATTCGCACGTTGCCATTCGCAATTGGACCTCATTCCAGAAGCTGGGCGTGTTTCAAATCGCCGCCCCCGGATGCTATCACCCCTACGCTGCCATCGACTTTCCCGTAAGCATGGGGGAATACAAATACCCCAGCCGGCCGGAAGAGCCGATGGTCGTGTTCATGGTGCGCACGCCCTGCCAGCCCGGTTTGTCGCAACGCGAGCAGCATCGCGTGGGCCATGTGGAACTCTACGACACCCCGTTTGAAACCTTCGAGCGTAAGATCCGCGACCAACTCGCGCGCATGCTTGGCCCTGGAGGCTTCGATCCAGCTAAGGACATCGAGGGCATCGCCATTGGGCGCTGGGCGCATGGCTACGCCTACGGATATAACTCGTTATTCGATCCCGACTTCGCCGAGGGAGAGGAACCCAATGTGGTCGGACGAAAACGGTTCGGCCGTATCGCCATTGCCAACTCCGATGCCGGCGCCGTCGCCTACATGGATACCGCCATCAACGAGGCCTATCGTGCCGTGCAAGAACTCTCTCACAACCGGGGCACATAGCAACCGGAGCGTAAGTTAGATTCGTGTCAGGGTATGCCTTCAGGCATACCGCAAGTCCTGGGTTATGAGAGCGCCTTTAGTCGCTGGTTGCCGCCGATTGGAGGGAACAAAAATGAACTGGAAGCGAGTCCTCACTGCCGTTGCCGTGCTTGCCCTGATGGTTCTGGCGCCTGCGGCTTGGCCACAGGTGAAACCCACCCGCGAACGCGATGCCGCCGTCGCCGAAAAGTGGATCGCCGCCTGGAATTCCCACAATCCGGACAAAATGCTCCCCGTGTTCACGGACGATGTTTTCTACGAAGACGTTGCCTACGGCGAGGTAAGTCACGGGCACGCTGAATTTCGCAAGTTTGCCGCCTCCGAATTTGAAGCGGTTCCCGATCTCGAACTCAAGTTAGTGCGCGCCTCCGTTCACAACGGCCACGGCACCATCGAATGGTCGTTTAGCGGTACCGACAAGGGGATCTACAACACGGGAAAGAAGTTCACGGTCCGAGGCGTGAGCGTGATTGACGTGCGCGACGGCAAGATTGCACGCAGCCTCGATTTCTACGATTCAGCTACAATCATGCGCCAAGTCGGGGTGTTGCCGGCCCAGTAGCGACGAAGTGCGGGCTCGATGATTTCCGGCTCCGCAGAATTCTCCAGGCCCCGCATCCGAAAAGGACCCTTATGAAACCAGAAACGACTACGGCAGAACGAGACTCAGCGCAGCTTGAAGCCCTTGGCTACGACTCCAAGTTCGATCGCTCCATGAGCAAGTGGGCGAATTTCTCGCTCGGCTTCACTTATTTGTCGCCCGTGGTGGGAGTTTACACACTCTTCGCCGTCGCCTTGGCCGCGGGCGGCCCGGCGATGTTCTGGACTTACTTGTTGGTCGGAATCGGACAACTGTTCGTGGCCATGGTGTTCGGAGAGATCGTTTCTCAGTTTCCCATCGCCGGGGGCCTCTATCCCTGGGCGCGACGGCTGGTGGGAAAGCGGTGGGCGTGGATGGCGGGCTGGGTCTATCTGTGGGCCTTGTGCAGCACCATCGCTGGGGTTGCCGTGGGAGGAGCTCCCTACGTGGCTCAGCTACTTGGCCTGAGCGTGGGTCAAGCCGGAGAAGTTGCGATCGCCATCATCATGATTGTCGGCACGACCGCGCTGAACGTCAGTGGAACGAAGCTTCTGGCGCGGGTTGCCATGTTCGGATTCATTTGTGAACTGGTGGGCGCGATCGTCGTAGGGGGCTATCTGCTAATCGTAGCCCGCCACCAGAGCTTCCACGTCCTCTTCCAAAGCTTTGGCCTTGGCAATGGACACTACTTCTCCGCCTTCGTGGCCTCGAGCGTGGCCGCCATGTGGTGTTACTACGGCTTTGAAGCTTGTGGCGACGTCGCCGAAGAGACTCCGGACGCCAGCCGTGCTATCCCCAAGGCGATGCGCATGACCATCTACGTTGGCGGCTTCGCGGCCATGCTGGTTTGCCTGGCTTTCGTATTGGCAGTGCCCGATCTGAAGGCCGTGTTCTCCGGGCAGGATACCGACCCGGTGGTTACCATCCTGAACACCGCGATGGGCCCGATCGGGCTGCGGGCTGTCATCGCGGTGGTCATGGTTTCATTTTTTTCCTGCCTCATCAGTTTGGAGGCAGCTACCAGCCGCCTGTTGTTCAGCTTTGGCCGCGACCGCATGATCCTTGGCAGCAATCAGCTCAGCACGCTTTCCGAACGCACGCGAGTTCCGGTGAATGCCTTGCTGTTTGCCGGAATTGTGCCCGCCTTCATTGCGATTACAGGTTTGTTCCTTAAGAGAATGATTGAGACGATCGTCGTATCCAGCGCCGCCGGCATCTACGTCGCCTTCCAGATGATTGTCCTGGCGGCCTTGATCGCGCGCGCCAGAGGCTGGAAACCAAGAGGAGCATTTCGTCTGGGCATCTGGGCGTGGCCGGTCAATCTGGCGGCGCTCACCTATGGTGTCCTGGCCATCATCAACATGGTTTGGCCGCGCTCTCCGCAGGACCCCTGGTATAGCAACTACGGAATGATTGTGGTGTGGGTGGTCATGTTCGTCATCGGCCTGCTCTACGCCGCCCTATTTCGTCCCTATGATCAAGGCGACGCGGCCGCCGGCGATGCCCCGTATCTGCACTTGAGCGACACGTCCGGCGCGGAAAAGGGTGCGGATCTGCGGCCTGCGGGGGTGCTGGAGTAGAGCAGCGTCGTAACTTCATTAACTACATAAGGACACGAAGTTCCACGAAGGTGTGAATCCCGGAAGGGTTTCCTTGGTGCTCCTTTGTGTCCTTCGTGGTTAATGTAGGAGAGCGTCTGGAACCCGTGCGCGGTTCCTGTCCGCGCCTCAATCCGGTATCATAGAAACACTATCCCGGAGGGGTGATGGCAGTTCCTGTATCCCAGATGTGGACAGTCTCCACGTATGTCCTGCGGCAGAAGCTCGCCGGGCGCAAGCGCTATCCGCTGGTGCTGATGCTGGAGCCGCTGTTCCGCTGCAACCTGGCTTGCGCTGGATGCGGCAAGATCCAGTACCCCGCCCACATCCTGAAGAGAGACCTCACGCCGGAAGAATGCTTCAAGGCGGTGAACGAATGCGGCGCGCCGGTGGTTTCCGTCCCCGGCGGCGAGCCGCTCATGCACCCGCAGATTGCGGAGATCGTCGAGGGCCTGGTCGCCCGCAAGAAATACATTTACCTCTGCACCAACGCGCTGCTGCTCAAGGAAAAGCTGCACCTGTTCAAGCCCAGCAAGTATCTGAGCTTCTCGGTCCACGTGGACGGGCAGAAGGAGCACCACGATTTTTCGGTGTGCCGCGAGGGCGGATACGACATCGCGGCGGAGGCCATCCGCGAGGCCGTGAAGGCTGGCTTTCGCGTGACCACCAACACGACCTTGTTTGACGGCGCCGACCCGAAGAGTGTGCGCGCCTTCTTCGACGAAATGATGGACCTGGGCGTCGAGAGCATGATGCTCTCCCCCGGCTACTCTTACGACAAGGCGCCCGACCAGAAGCACTTTCTGGGACGCGCCCGCACCCGCCGCCTGTTCCGCTCGATTCTTGCCAACCGTAAGAAGAAGTGGCGCTTTAACCAGTCGCCGCTGTTCCTCGAATACCTGATGGGCCGCCGCAACTACAACTGCACGCCGTGGGGCATGCCGACCTATAACCTGTTCGGCTGGCAGAAACCCTGCTACCTGCTGCAGGATGGCTACGCCGACTCGTACAAAGAGTTGATGGAGACGACGGAGTGGGACGGCTACGGCACCCAGTCGGGCAATCCGCAGTGCGCAAACTGCATGGTGCATTGCGGCTACGAGCCAACTTCGGTGGACGATACATTCGGCTCGCTGCGCGGCTTCTGGGATACGGTGAAGGCGACGTTCTCGCTCTATCCGGACCCCGACGCGCTGGCCCAACTGGACCAGCCCGCGCGTCCGGTGTACTCCTACAATCCGCTGGTGCAGATTGGCGTCGCGGCCGAGGAGGGCAGGCCGGTCGCGGAAGAAAGCCGGGTATGAGCGGCCGGGAACATGGGCACGAGCCCCCGTTGCCACATAGTGTGCCGCTTGCTTCTGTGCCGCCCCGCACATCCGACAATCTCGAAGTTGTGCCGGGCTTCGAGCGCGAGAATCTTCAGGGCTGGATCCCCGAGCTTGCCACCGACGCCGACATCCGCGCGGTGATCGAGAAAGCCTTTGATTATCGCGGCGATGTGACGATTGCCCGCAAAGATGGTTCGCAGATTGCCGGATATCTGTTCGACCGCCGCGTCGGGCCTACGCTTGCGGCCTCGGTTGTCCGGCTGATGCTCGCCACGAGCAACGAGCGCCCCGCCATCCCCTATTCCGAAATCGCCGCCATCGCCTTCTCCGGACGCGACACCGCCGCCGGTAAAAGCTACGAGGCCTGGGTCAAGAAGTACTGGGAGAAGCGCGCGAAGGGCGAGAAAAACATCTCGATCGAGCCAGAAGCGCTGGAGTAGCCAGGCCCACCCCCACTTTCTGATTTGGTGGCTCTTGCACGCCAATCCCTCTTGCGCGGTGTCTAATATCCATAGATATGTCTCGCCCTAGGAAAGCGGTTTTGCTTGCACTGGTATTCCTCCTGAGCGTACTGCTGGTGCTCGTGACGACTTTGTTCATCGTCCGCCGGCCCGATTCGCGGTTAGCCGCCAACGAGCAGTACGCTGTCTATTCCGCGTACTTAGGCTCAGAAATCGAAGAGAACTTTCACGATTACGGCAGCGGAAGAGGTTTCGTTCTCTTGATTCAGCAAAAGACCACAGTGACGCGTGTCGCGGCACCCCGACTGCGACGCCTCAAAGCCGACGCTCCCACCCTCGAAGGTGCGACGTTGATGAATTTTATGACGCACAACGTTGCGGCGGAGGCACTGGAAAGGCGATTTCAACTACCAGTGTCCTACGAATTGCTGTCAGAAGAGGAACTGACCAAACCAGATTCCATCCAAGCAAGATTTCCCGCTCACGCTGGATACGTCACGTTGTCGAAAGTTGGTTTTAATAAGGGCCTCTCGCAGGCTCTCTTCTACACAGAACATATCTGCGGATTGTGCGGCGGAGGCGGATACGTCCTGATGGAGCGACGCTTGGGGCGGTGGCAAATTAAGGCTTTCATGAGCACATGGGTCTCGTGACCAGCGGTGAGCCTTCCCTCCCTACGAGTCTGGTCTAGAATCGAATTCCATGCTCGTGCTCGCCTCTGCCTCGCCGCGCCGCCAGGAACTGCTGCGCAATGCGGGCATTCCCTTTGCGGTCCAGCCGACGCAGATTGCCGAAGACCCGCTGCCCGGAGAAGGTGCGAAAGAATGTGCGGAGCGACTGGCGCGTGAGAAAGCGCTGGCGATTGCGCGCCTACGCCCGCAGGATGTCGTGCTCGGCGCCGACACTGTGGTTGTGGTGGACAGTCACATTCTCGGCAAGCCCGCCGACGCGGCCGACGCCGCGCGCATGCTGCGAATGCTTTCGGGGCGGAAACACCAGGTGATTACCGGCGTGTGCTTAGTGGCCAGTGGGCAGTGGTCGGTGGCCAGCGAGACCACAGTGGTCACGATGTCGGAAATTTCCGAAAACGAGATCGCTGACTACGCCGCGACTGGCGAGCCGATGGATAAAGCCGGCGCATACGCCATTCAAGGCATCGCGTCCCGGTGGATTCCACGCATCGATGGGGATTACAGCAATGTCGTAGGGCTTCCGGTGGCGCTGGTGTGGCGGATGTTGAAGCGCGCCGGTTTCTAAGAACGCCTAGCAGAACCGCCAGCCGAGGAAGAAGACGAAGAGGGAGGCGAAGGCGACGGCATAGAAGATGACGATGATGACGACAAAGACGACGTCTACTCGGAGCGATCGCGCCCCTATTTATTTCAGCGGGTGAAGGATGAAGCGTGAACATTTCGTCAGGGTGGTCGAGGAGGCGCTCGACTCGCTCCCACAAGAATTTCGCAGCCGCATTCGTAACGTTGCTGTTCTGGTGGAGGATAGGCCGCCGAACCATAGGCGGCTGAAGCAGCCATCGCCGCGGCGGGGGCAGCCAAGGCGGCTGCTTCTGGGTCTATTCCATGGCGTGCCCACGACCAAGAAGAGCATGTTCGATCTGCCGACGGGGCCCGATTATGTCGTGCTTTATCAGAAGAATATTGAAGCGGTCTGCTCCAGCGAGGCGGAAGTCCGCAGACAAATCCGCCTGACGGTCATTCACGAACTGGGCCACTATTTCGGGATGGATGAGGAACAGCTGAAAGATGTTTAACAGCCCGTGAAATCTCGTGGGTCTTCCGGCGGCGCTCGTGTGTCGGATGTTGAAGGGGGCGGGTTCCAGGATACTTGAGCGGTGAAACAGGATGTTATTATTCTGGCCTCATCCCGGACTGAACCTTTGGAGAGATGCACATGCAGAATCTGTTTCAGGAAGCGGCTGTCGAAGAGGTGATTTCGCGCCTCGACAAGCTACAGCCTGCCTCCCAGCGGCAATGGGGCAAAATGGATGTCGCGCAAATGATGGCTCACTGCAGCGCGGCCATGGACATGGCCTTAGACCAGCTTGCCTTGCCGCGCATGCTAATCGGCCGAGTGCTCGGGCCATTCGTCCGCCACCTCTTCACCAACGACAAGCCATTTTCCCGGAACGCGCCGACCGACAAGAAACTGAAGATTTCCGATCAGCGGGACTTTGTCCGGGAGCAAGAAGGACTCAAGCAACGCGTCCGGCAATTTCACGATGGCGGCGAAGCGCAGTGTACGAAACACCCGCATCCATTCTTCGGGCCGCTGACGCCGCAGGAATGGAGCACGGGAATGTATAAACATCTGGATCATCACTTGCGCCAATTTGGAGTGTGACGGCTCTCCGATGCCTACCGTCACCTATCTCGAAGCCATCCGCCAGGGGATCTGGGAGGAGATGGAGCGCGACCCGAGCGTCTTCTGCCTGGGAGAAGACATCGGGGTCTATGGTGGAGCGTTCAAGGTGACCGAGGGCCTCATTGACCGCTTTGGCCCGGAGCGCGTGATCGATACGCCCATTGCCGAGTCGGCGATTGTCGGCGCGGCCTTCGGGGCGGCGCTGACCGGGCTGCGGCCGGTGGCGGAATTCCAGTTCATGGATTTCATCGGCTGCGCCTTCAACCAGATCGTGAACATGGCGGCCAAGGCCCACTATCGCTGGGGAGCTCCGGCGCCGATCGTCATCCGCGGGCCCAGCGGAGGCAATGTCCACGGCGGGCCGTTTCACTCGCAGAACCCTGAGATGTGGTTTGTGCACGCGCCGGGGTTGAAGGTGGTCTGTCCGGCGACCGCCTACGATGCCAAGGGCCTGATCAAGGCGGCGATCCGCGACAATAATCCCGTAATCTTCTTTGAACACAAATATCTATATCGCCGCATCAAGGAAGAAATTCCGGCGGATGACTA
>JBGPFV010000003.1:0-25188 GCA_041483535.1 Terriglobia bacterium
CTGACGCGGCTCAGTTCATGTATCGGAATTTTTGAAGTTGCTCGTGTGGGGACGGGCGCCTCGCCTGTCCGGGCCGAGCGCCGCTCGGCAACTGCTTGGGCAACACCAATTCCAGTGTCGGTACAGGGCGTCCGCTCTAATCGATCGGCGTCCCATCCGGAGCAAAGACCGGGAAACCATCCCACGGCCGAGACATGTGCAACTGCTCGGCCGCGGCCGCGCGGTCGTAGTCGAAAAGAAACAGTCCAAAATTGTAATGCAGGATCCGGTCGTCCGGTTCTTTCCCGATCGCCCATCGATATTCAGCAGCCGTTTGGTCCGGGCTTTCGTCGGAAGAGTCCGCCTTGATCGTCAATCGCAAGACCTGATCCGAGTGGTTCAGTTGACTTGTGAATGGCGGCTTTTGCAGGCGCTGCAACATTTCCCGGATAATCCGGAGGCGGTCATGAGGGGTGAAGGCCAGCCGTTGCTCGCATTCAGCTTGAGAAGGAACGCCCGAGGGAACGCTGCCCTCCTGTAGAGACGGGGCTTGCCCCGTCTCCCTCTCCGTCGCCATCTTGCTCGCGATCTGGAGAAACATCGCCCGCGCCAGAAGGTAATTGCCCTCGGGAGTCAGATGGACGTGCTCATACACAAGTTCGCTGCCCACGATCCCATTCGGGCTCTCCCTGGCGAAAATCTGGTCGGCGTCCACCAGTTCAGCGCCTGGAGACGATGAAGCTACCCTCCGATTAATGTCATTGATCTTGCTGTCCGCGCGAAACCGAAGCGTGTCGAGATCGCGGGCACGAGAGAAATGTACACCGGCTGCGCCATAGTCTCCCAGCCTCCACCGGCAGCGCGCAATCCGGAATTCGAGCTCCGCGTACTGGTCGTCAATCTGCGCCGCCGACAGATATGTTTTCAATGCCTCCGCGTACGACCTGCCGTTTTCCAAGTCCGTTCCTTGTTGCATCAGAGCGGTCCATGAACGCAGAGCGTCTTCCCCTAAATCCTTGCGGTGCAAGGATGCGAATGGGGCACAGTCTTTCAGATTCGTAGCCACCGTGGCGACGATGACCCTGGCGCCCGAGTTGCCCGCAATGGCGATCGTTTCCCGCAGATTGCTCTCGAAGTTTTCGTACACATGCTGCATAAGCGGCGAACGCGCCGCGATTTGCTTGTCCAGAAACATTTCCATCCCGCCCCATTCCCGCTTTTGCGTCCCCAGCTTGGTGAGAAGCTGGCCGATGCGGGTCGAGCGAACAAACATACTGGCGTGGATGACCGGGAGGCTCATGCCGGAAGATGTCAGAGCGGTTCCGGGACCGTAAGGTCCGACGACTTCATTGTTGCCTGAGTAGATGATGAACAAGTCCGGGCGTTCTTTCGCCAACCCCTTGGCGATCGGCAACAGCACATGGGAATTGATGGCGACGCTGCCCGTATTGACCACCTCGAACTTCATGGCCGGATAGCGTTCCCGGAGCATGACCTCCAGGTAGCGGCTGAATCCATAGGCGGGATCCGGATCCCCCATGGCCGCCGATTCTCCGAGCACAAAGATTCTGAAGGTTCCGCGCGGTTTTTCGGCTGGAATCGCGTACGCCTGCGGCGTCTTGATCATGCCCGGAGGAAAAAATGGAGCGGGGAAAAACAAGTTGTAGCAAGAAGCGGGGCGGCCCTGCATCGTGCACGGGACGGTAAGGTCGGTCTGATATCCAACGCCCAGCAGGTGCAACGCTCCTTCCGTGATGCCGAGTAACAGCACGGGAACGAAGACCGACGTCGCGATCCGCGGCGCCCAGTAACGCCAGCCACGAACTGGGTTCGCTGTTTCTGTGGATGTTGTCATTCTTTCCGAGTCCGACTCTTCCCGGTCTGAAGCCAGGTTCTGCTCAAATCCGCGGCGGTCCGCGGCGCCGGGCCGTGACCGCCGTCGGCGAACGAAACAGGGCTGGATCGGATCTGATTTCTTGGGCCTAACCGCGTCCTCAAACCCGTCATTCTCCAGCCCTGTATGTCCCCACCCGAACGTTAACCAACTTGCAGCGGATAACGTCTGGCCGAGGAAGGTGAAGACCTATGTTCTTGCATCCCCCTATGAGCGGCAAAGTTAAAGATGTGCGCGTCTACTTCCTTATGGTCCATTTGGGCTTTGCTAACTTGGCGGCAGCGACGGAGCCATCCCCATTGTGCGCGATTGCGTGACACATTAAGGTGCACGTGTTGCTGCTGCGGTTGTACGCAATCGCAGCGCCGTTGTTCTCTCCTACTACATTGGCGTCAAAATTCACCAGCCGTTCCCCGGTGATGTTCGGGGAGATTGCGCCCATCCCGTGGGCCGTGTGGCACACCGAGCAGCTGAAGCCATACTGCGATACGTGCAGGCTGTGCTGAGTCCAGCTGTTGTTGGCAGCGACGTTAGCCAGGTCGTGACACTTCGCGCACATGGCATACGGCCCGGTGAAGGTCAGGTCGGGATTGGGGAAAAGGTTTGTGACCACCCCGCCCGGCGTGGCCGCCTGGCTGAATTGATAGTTGCGCTCGAGGATGTGCGAGTTGACCGATCCGTGGGGACCGTTCGGCCCGGTGCCCCCGAACTCGCGATTGTCGTCACTGTTATGGCAATCGGTACAGAAGATGCGTATTCCCACGGCGCGCGCGGATGCCGTTCCATTCTGATTGAGCATGTTCAGCAGAAGGCTGGGCTGCGGCAGGGGACTGGTTCGGTCATGGGTCACAGGGTGGCTCGAGGTTGCGGTTGCGGCGAATTCCGGAATCGTGTTCAGCGCGTCCGGCGCCGACACCACTCGCGCCGGGGCATACCCGTAGAGGATCAGCCGCTGCTTGCCCGTGCTGGTACCGTGGCAGCGCAGGCAATTTTCATACTGATTGACTGCCGGAGTAAGTGCCGTGACACCATCGGCCGCGCTGATCCCGGTAACCCCCGCCTGCGCAGGACGCAACAGCGGTGGCGCGCTGAATTGCGTCTCCTGGTTCGAGGCATGAGCGTTGTGGCAATCGACGCACGTCGTGTGACGGTTGTTGTTCAACAGCGGCACTTCCGCGGCATCGTGAAAGTTATTCCCGGACGGCAGGGGATGGCCCGTCTTCGCCACCTCGGCCATGATGTTCAGAGGCGCGGGCGACAAGTACGTGCCCCCGTTGTGACATGTCATGCAAGCCTGGGTGGCCGGATCGTTAGCCGGCGCCGCCGGTGTGGCCGGACGCAGCAGCCGTGCCGGCGCCACCGCGTCGTGCGACATGTGACAGGAGTTGCAAGCATTCACTCCGACCGTCGGATACGAACCCACGTGCGCATCCGGTGAAACCTGGTTGGTCGCTGTCTGATGAATGCTTCCCGTAAAACCTGCCAGCGGGTTGATCTGTCCTTGCACAACTCGGGTCGGATCGTGACAGGCCAGGCACATCTGCGCGTTCGAGCTGTCCCGGACCAGAAAATTCTGTGCGATCCTGTCGATCCCTTGCGTGTGCGGATCGTGACAACTGGTGCACTCGATATTGCCGCTCACCAGCTTCACCGCGCCGGTGGGATCGGCGGTCTTGCTTTGCGACACCAGTGACGCCACCAGGTTGGGCGCGTCCTTCATGGGAAGCACCAGACTGAAGGGGTGCGACCCGGTCAGCGTTGTCCCGAAGGAATCCACGCTATTCAGTGAGCCGACCGTCGGCAGCGGACCATACGCCGCCGACTGTCCCACTCCCACCGTACCATCATGACAACTCAAGCAGAGACTGCTCGTGATTCCGAGCGTCGGCTGAGTGTTGCCCTGCTGGGAGTAGGTCGTGCTGTTGTAGGGCGTATAGGATTTCGTCGACAGCTTCTGGTTCCACAGCGGCGAGATGCCTCCCACTCCGCTATGCGGTGCGTGACAGAACGTACAACCGAGGCTCCCCTGCGAATAGACCGACGCTCCGCTCGCCGCCGACAGATTATGCATCCCCAGCACATCGGCATTCACCTGCGCCCAGGCGGAAACCTGGGCCAAGGTCATGACGAGGATCAAGAGCATCACCAACATCATCGTGCCCCCGAGCGACAGGATTCTCTTCACTCTTTCCTCCCGTCCCCCGCTTGCGCGATGCCGTAGTAGTGAAATACCTCCACCCGCCGGTTGAACGAATCCACAACGTAAATCCGATCCTGCTTGTCAATCTGCAGCCCCGTCGGCAGTTGAAATTGCCCGCTCCCCGTCCCCCTCTGCCCGAAGTAGTACAGCAACCGGCCCTCCCGGTCGAAGACCTGCACCATGCCCCACTGTCCATCGACGACATAGAGATGCCCTTCGGAATCGAAGCCAATCCCTTTCGGACGGAACATCCATCCCGCCCCGTCCCCCACCTTGCCAATCGCATAGCGGAACGCGCCCGACCGGTCAAGCACCTGCACCCGGAAGTTCATGGCGTCGACTACGACGAGGTCCGAGCCATTCAGCCGCAGCTCGGTCGGAAAGTTAAACTCGCCCTCACCCGTACCCGTCATTCCAATCGTCTGCAGCACGCTCCCCTGCATATCCATCACGAAGATCTTGTTGCGCAAGGTATCGGTGATGTAGATGCGTTGCGCCGCGGAATCCACTGCGATTCCCGTGGGTCGCTTGAAGTATCCCTCGCCCCCCTTCAGGCTGCCGATCGCGCGCCGATACTTCCCGTTCGCGTCGAACACAAACACCTTGCCCGTCTGCGAATCGGTCACGTAGATGTTATCCAGCGCATCCACCGCCACGCACTGCGGAGTCAGCATCGGATCCTTACCCGCGTCGCGCCGCGAAATGAACTTATATTTTTGCTGGGTGAAGTCGAAGATGTGAACTCCAGCAGCGCCCACGTCGGTGATCAGGATGCGTCCGCGCGAGTCGGTGGCCACGCTGTACGGACTCACCAGGTAGTGGAAATCCGGCTCGCCCGCGATCACGTCCACCACCCGCGTCCAGAAGCTCCGCTTGGGTTTGACCTCGCGCTCCAGGCTGAAGCTGCGCTCAAAGGAAAGTTTGCGTCCGCCATCGAGCAGCAAATCCGGCGGCGGCGGCAGGGTGAGCGTGTCTTTCGATTTCTTGGAAGCAAAAGCGGAGACAGCTAGCAGGACTCCCAGTCCGGCGCACAACACCGATTTGCGCCACGCCGGCTTGCCTTGCCCTGATTTGTCCTGCGTGGCTAGAAGAAGTCGAACCATCTGGTAATCCCAACAAAGTACGAGGTGGTGCTGGCGGGCGCGCCGATTGCACTGATGCCTTGCGTGAACCGAGTATATCCGGCCTGCAGCCCGATCCTTCTGAGATGGTACTGCATCTGCGCGTTGAAAATTTCCGTGTTGTTGTGCGAGGTTGTGGCGGCGAGGGTATTGCTGATTGCGCGGTTAAAGTTGCCGGAAATCGACATCCGCTTCAACGGTTGTACCGAGATCCCGCCGCCGTAACTGGACCCGCTGAAGAGGATGAAATCGTTCAGGCCAGGTGTCGGCGTGGGCGTGATCAACCCCCCCGCCCCCAACAGTGAAACTCCGTTGGATTTACTAAACAGACCGTTGATCGCCACCCTCCGCATGCTCAGCGCGGTGGAGTAGCCCTCGCTGTGAGTGCTGGTTCCCTGATAGTTGGTCAGGCCGCTGTGGCTCCCGGTGAACGCGGCCGTCCACGTCATGCCTCCCGACAAGCGGCGGTGCAGGTTGGCGCTATAGTTGTAGTAGGAAGTTGTGTACGTAATCAGCAGGGTCTGGACGTTCTGCGCGTAGCTGAACTGACCCGACGTCTGCCAGCGTCCGAGGCTGCGAAAGAAGTTCACGTTGCCAACGAATCCCAGCGCGTTGTTGCCTTGGCCGTTGGAACTGTCGATCACCGAAGCGGAAAACGTGAACATGTCGAACAGCCGCTTGCCGTAGTTCACCGTGCCGCTCAGATACTCGCCCGTGTAGCTCTTTCCGAAGTAGTGTTGCTCGTAGTACGTCGCCTGCGCCGAGGCCGAGAGGAAGTTTGTGAAACTATAATTCGCACCGCCGCCCAGTGTGGACGAATAGGACCCCGACCCCAAATTCAGTCCCGGCGGTACCGTTCCGGTGCTGCCGAGACTCTGCGCCACGTAGCCGGTCAGATTGTCGGTGTAGTTCTGCGTGACATTGAAGCTCAGCTTCGCCGTAGGGTGAAAACTGGCGTTCGCGGTCTCCGTGCTGTCCGTGTAGCTTGAGCTATTGGCGTTCTGTCCCCCGTTCGACAGGTAATCGCTGCTCGCTGACGCCCGGTTGTAATTGACATAAAACGACCCATGCAGCGGCAAGCTGTGCTGCGCCCCGAAACCGAAGTCGTGGCCGCTCGACTCCTGTACGGCCTCTCCCTGGCCGGATAGAAACTGAGGGAATTTCGAGTTCAAGCTGTTGTGATCGAAATAACCGCTGAGGCGGAAGCCAGAGATCACGTAGTTCGAGTGCAGGTTGAACAAGCGCGTGCTGGAATTTGCTTCCTCGCTGGTGCCGTAGATTGTGCTATGGCCGTCTCCTTGTGAATACCCGACCGACAGCGTTGGCCAGTCGGGAAGCAATGCACTCCAGTTGATCCCGAAGCCTTGCGACTTGCCGTAAGTCGTAAAGTTCGGTTGTCCGGTCAAGCCTAAAGTCCCGGTGCTGTTGGCGTCGTAGTGGTAAGTGAACGAGCCGGGAAAATTGCTGCCCGTGAAGAAATTCGCCGAAGCATCGGCCCCGCTGGCGCCGGTGATGGATTGATAGCTGGAATCGGCCCGCGATTGGTTGTAGTAGGGGTGCGCGTTGAATGAGATAAATTTGGGATTGTAGTAGGAGCCGTTGAGCTTGCCGTCGACTCCGAAGTTCAACCCGTGAGTGGACGGGATTTCGTCTCCATAGGCGCCGTTGTACCCAAAGGTGAACATCGCACCGGCATTGAGCTTGGTATTCTCGCCCACCGAAAGCGCCTGCGGTGGCTGCTGGGCGGTCGCCACTTGTGCGATCACCAGAACCGCCAGCCCGATCGCCAGCCCGCTTGCCAGCCCGCCGATGCGATTCGCCACTTTCATGAACCCGCTACCCTTCCGCCAGAGGCTCAAAACCCGTGCTCGACCCAGCCTCTAAAGGGCACAACGATTGCCAAAGATCCCGATCCGGGAAGGTCGATACAGTGTTGAAAACAATGGTGTTATTGCGAGAGCTGGTGGCTTCAGAACGCCGGACATTACCAGATTGCGGGATATCACCCGCTGGGCGAGTTGAAAGACTCAATTTTGGAAGGAAGAGGGCTGCAAAACTTGGGATTTGGCGATCTAAATCACATTTGTCATCCTGAGCAAAGCGAAGGACCTGCTGTCTCTTGCACTGACGAAAAAGCAGGTCCTTCGCTTCGCTCAGGATGACAAGGCAAAACTACATCGTGAGTTTGCTTATCATTACCCTACTTCGATCTTCGCCTTGGCCCGCAGCTGCTTGGCAAGCCCCGACCGCAGCTTTTCGTACTTGCTTTTCTGCAACTCCGTCTTCAACTCGGACTTCACTTCTTCCAGGCTCTTCTTCTTCGCCGCAGTGTGAGCATTCAGCCGTACGATCGTGTACGCCGACTCGATCTGAATCAAGCCACTGACTTGTCCCGGCTGCATGCCCAGAAAGGCTTTGACGATCGGCGGCGGCAGCTTGTCGCGTCCAATCACCTTGTGGTCGCCCATGTTCACCCGGAAATCGTCTTGCGAGATCCTTTCCGCCAGCAGTCCGAAATCCTGATAGCTCTTCGTCGTCTTCGCTTGGCGCAACGCATCTTCGGCGGCCTTCTGCGCTTCTTTGGCCTGCGCCGCGGTCGGTTTCAGCGGCGGCACAACCGAAATGCTCTGGAAGCTGAACGACTCCGGCTGCGTGTATTTCGCCGGGTTCTTGTCGTAATACGCCTTCACCTCGGCCATTGACACCCCAGACCTGTCTTCCACCTCGCTCTTCAGCAATTGTTCGATCAAAAGCGAGCGCGTCATCTGCTGGCGCAGTTGCTGCACGGAGCCGTGCATTTCGGACTGCAAGTATTGCTGGTACTCGTCGGGACTCTTGAACTGCTTGCGAAATTCAGCCTCCGCGCTCTTGAGTTTCTCCGCCGGAACCGCCAGCTTGCGCCGCACCGCCTCCTGGTACACCAGCTCTTCGAAAATGATCATTTCGAGTGCACCCTGGCGGATTGCAGCTTCCTGCGCCTTGGGAAATCCGTTGTGCTGCTGGGCGTAGGGGAAGATGGCGTACATTTCCCGCAGCAGGTCGCGATCGGTGAGCACCGCTCCATTCACCCGCGCCACCGGCTTGTCGCTCCCCTGGGGTGCCGCTACCGGGGCGGGCGCCGCCGCAGGGGCCGTCGTCTTCGCGATGGCCGTCGGGGCATGGGAGGCGACCTGGGCCGAGGCGACTGAGACTGAGGTGAGTGAGACAGAAAATGTCAGCGCCACCAGAAGCGTTGCGCAGGTTGGAAGTTGGTACTTCATATTTCCTCACTTGCCTGAATTCTAGTCCTATCTCCTAACCCCAATTCCACTGAGAATCGAGAACTAAGATCTGAACTCTGAATTCGAAAAAAAAGGGGAGAGAATTTCTCTCCCCCGTCTGTATCACAGCGGTTTCTACTGGAATACCGTGGTGATGCCCATGGTGTTGTTGGCTTCGTTCGCCTCGCCAAAGTGGCATTGGCGGCAGAACTGCGTCGTCGAAGGCGCATTCGTGTTGGTCACATTGTTGATGTTCGGGTTGTACGGGCCGTTCACGAAGAAGAAGGTGTTGTACCACTTGCCGCCGCCGTCGCTCGCGATCGGGCTCTTCGCTCGGGAAGTATAAATGGTCATCACGTGCTGGTTGTGGCAGGTCGTGCACAGCACGTAGGGAATGCCGCCGCCGGTTTCACCGAACTGCGCCCCCCACACTCCAGGTGCGATCGCCGGAAAACCGTAGTTGTTTACGAAATTGCCATATGGGGTTCCAGGGGTGACCGTGTATGTCCCACCCGCTCCGCCGGCAGGGGTGTAGGTGAGACCGACGCCGACACCCTGCATCAGCTTGCCATAGTTAATCATCGTGGCGCCCGTGCCCACCGGGTGATCGTTATAATAGTTGCCGGGAGTCGAGCCATCGCTTCCGAGCAGGGTCGGGATCTTTCCGCTGCCGTAAGCGGTATTCGTCAGCAGGCCGATCCTTTGTTCGTACGACTGGCCGTTCATCATGTTGATCGGTGTGACGTTGCCGTCATGGCAGCTCAGGCAGAGCAGAACGCCGCCAACATCGGAACTAGCCACAGTGAGGTTGGCCGGCAGAACTTCCGTGTATCTCCCGCCGTCGCCGAAGGCGATTGTTGCGCCATAGAGTGGGCTGGCATCCTGGCCCCACAATGCATAGTTGCCGGTATCGGCAGCGCCGTTATGACCGGAACCGAACGAGCCGCTGTGCGGTTGGTGGCAGCCTGCGCAACCACGACCGCCGTTGTTGTGGGCGCCGAGGACGTCAACGGTTGAAACTGCGTTCTGCGCCAGCATCAGCCCGGTGACCGCGAGAATGAACATTACAACTAACATCGCTCTCTTCATAAAATTAAGCCCTCCATCGATTTGTGCAGCCTTTACAAAACTCTCAGAGGCTTAGGCCCTGGGCTGCGCCTTGTGTCTAGCACTCCTCGCAGCCGCCCCTCGACTTTGGTAGTGCAACTGGCCGTCCGAAAGCGATGGCACCCGCCGATCCCCGAAAGTTCAACGTAAGTAGTTGATTACACAAACTAAAGTTTTCCCAAATCGGTCGCGCTCCAGTTTGGCGTCGGGCGCGGAACTGGGGGAAATCACCCACCTCGAAAGACCGGTTGGTCAAATCCCACGGCTGCGAAGGTTATGAACGGGGTTCAGCCTTAAGTGCTGCGAACCGCAACAATTACCGGGAAACGCAGTCCCGGATGAGCCCTGATGTCTTGCTTCCAGACCACGCGGCACGCCGAACTAACGGAATGGCACGGAGTCGTATTTGCGCCACACATTGGTGTCAGCATGGCTGCCGGGATTTCCCCGGCTGGACAGCCGCGGGCGGCGGTCGCTGCGCTCGCTCGCGGACCGAGCGTGATAACCTAACCCCAATCGGGTTGAAACGTGTAATACGGGCGGATTGCAGGCGCTCAGGGCATCGACTCATACGGGTACCGGCAAGTCATACAAGGAGCAGGCGATGAAGATCGGCATACTGACGGGCGGGGGCGATTGTCCCGGGCTGAACGCCGTCATTCGGGCAGTGGTGCGTAAGGGCACCTTCCATTACGAAGACGAGTTCGTGGGATTCATGGAAGGGTGGCGCGGGGTGCTGGAAGACAAGACCATGGAACTCAGCCTCTCGACGGTAGGTGGCATCCTGCCGCGTGGCGGCACCATCCTGCGCACTTCGCGCACCAATCCGGCCAAGCACGAAGGCGGCCTGCAGCTATGCATTGACAACCTCAAGAAACACGGTTGCGACGCGCTCATCGCGATCGGCGGCGACGACACGCTTTCGGTGGCGAAGAAACTTTTCGACAACGGGGTGAAGGTGGTGGGCGTTCCGAAGACCATCGACAACGATCTGTCGGGCACCGACTTCACCTTCGGCTTCGACACGGCCGTGAATGTGGCTACCGGAGCCATTGACCGCGTGCACACCACGGCCGAGGCGCACAATCGCGTGATCGTGGTGGAAGTGATGGGGCGCGATTCGGGCTGGATCGCGGTCTACAGCGGCATCGGCGGCGGCGCCGACGTGATCCTGATCCCCGAGGTTCCTTTCGACATTGAGGAGGTGGCCGAACTGATTCGCCAGCGCCACGCCCGCGGAAGATATTTCAGCATCGTGGTGGCGGCCGAAGGCGCGAGGTTCGCGGGTCATGACGTCGAGACGCAGGATGGAGGGGCCGAGGGCCGCGATGAGTTCGGGCATCTTCGCTTGGGCGGAATCGGCCAGACGGTGGCGCGCGAGATCGAAAAACGGACGGGCTTCGAGTCGCGGTCGGTTGTCCTTGGACATATCCAGCGCGGCGGATCGCCCAGCGCTTTCGACCGCGTGCTGGCCACGCGCTACGGACTGGGCGCCATCGACATGGTGCACCGCGGCGAATTCGGCCAAATGGCGGCGCTGCGGGGAAACAAGATCATTTCCATCCCCCTGGCGGAAGCCATCGCTTCGAATCGCAAATGCGATAAGGAAATTCTGGACGCCGCCGCCGGCATTCTTGACAAGCTCGACGCGAAAGTCCCCTGAGTTGCCTTGTGCTTTGCGGTAGAGACGCGGCTTGCCGCGTCTCCCGCGGCGCACCGCCAGTCCCTTGGCTGGCATCGGAAGACGGGGCAAGCCCCGCCTCTACAGCGGGATCGCAGAACGTGAGACCAGACCGGGATTTGCTTGGCTTGGGGAGGGTTTAGAGGCATACTGACTCAGCGCTCCTCGACGCGAGATCGCGGACGTGGAGATCACGATTTCGAGGACGCTCCCGTGCGTATGTTTCCAGACCAAGTCCAGCCCGAGAACCCTCTGGAGCCGCTTCCCTTGCCCTCCGCGCCCCAAGACACGGAACTGCAGCGGAAGCGCATGCTCATCGCGCTGGGGATTCTGCTGGTGGCGCTGGCGGGGGCGGTTCTGAAGAACTGGGATTTCTGGTTTCCGTCGGGCGCTGAGGTCCAGGAAGCCGCCAATCGAAGTCACCACAAGAGTACAACTGCTGTAGGTGTGCCCGCCCCGGCCACACCCGCGCGGGCACGCAAACCAGTCAAGGCTCCGGCGCCCCCTGCGGCCGCAGTTCCCTTCTCGGCAGCCACCGAGCGCGCGGCGCTCCCTCCTCTGCAGGTGGAAGTGGTAGCTGGAAACCGCCACATCAATGTGCCCGCGAAAAGCAATGCTATTCATCTGGATGTGAACTCGGGCGAGACCTCTTCCGGATCCAGCGCTCCTGCGGCGGCCAATGCACCGGTCAATGCGGGAACAGGCGATGGCCGGAAAGTCAATGCCGGCGATCGGGTGCAACTGTCGCCGCAAACGGCGCAGAGTGTGAGCGTTTCGGTGCCACCGGATTATCCTCTGCTGGCGCGGCAGATGAAGGTGCAGGGCGCCGTGAGTTTGCAGGCGCTCATCTCGCGAGACGGCACCATTCAGGAACTGCAGATTCTGAGTGGCCCTAGCATTCTAGCGGCCGCGGCTCGCGAGGCGGTAAAGCAGTGGCATTTCAAGCCCTACTTCCAAAACGGGCGGCCCGTGGAAACCCAGGCGAAGATCACTGTGAATTTCACAATTTCCACCAACTGAAGCGGGACCGCATGCTTTTCTCTTTGCTTTTCTCATGGTCATTGCCCGACCGCACTTCAGCGCCGCGTCTTTTCCGGGCCGTGAGTGTGCTGCTGCTGGGCCTGGCAGCTCTGCCGGTGCTATCCCCATCCCAGCCTCAGGCTGGTTCGAAAGGAGCGCCCGCCATGACCTTCGCGCTACGCAGTCCGGATTTTTCCGATGGCGCCAACATCCCTCGAGCCTTCACCTGCGCGGGCGAAGATCGTTCTCCGGCGCTGGAATGGGGCGGCGCTCCCGCAGGTACGAAAACCTTCGCCTTGATAGCAGACGATCCCGACGCTCCCGCGGGCACCTGGGTGCATTGGGTGATTTACAACATCCCAGGCGTGACCCGTGGGTTGAAGGGCGGCATGGAAAAGAAAGAACAACTGGAGGACGGCTCGCGCCAAGGCCGCAACGATTTCCGCAAGACCGGCTACAACGGTCCCTGCCCGCCACCGGGCAAAGCCCACCGCTATTTTTTCAAACTGTACGCTTTGGGCACGGAACTGACGCTGGCCCGGGGCGCGAGCAAGAGCGAGGTGGAGCACGCGATGGAAGGACACATTCTGGCGCGAACCGAGTGGATGGGGCGGTACCAGCGGTAAATTCCGGTGGAAAATTAAACGGGCGTCCGGATTCTTGCGAATCCAGGACGCCCGGGCAGCCCTCCCCCAGAACTGCTCAATCAGAATGTAAGACTAAACGGAAAATCTGAAAATGGCACGCGGGTGCCAGGTTTGTGCCACCAAAGTGCCATCCTGTAAATCACACATTACAAAGCGAGCAGAGGGATTAGAACGCGAGCGACGCGGGGTTGAACGGCGAGCTTCGCCGGGAGCGACGGGGGTCTCGCCCGTCCAGCCGGGCGGGGACGCCCGGCCCTCCACCGGCAATTCTCCAAGGAGTGCGTGTAACCATCACGCGGCCACCGTACTACACGGCTACTCTGAAAGCACCATCTTGCCGGGCGCCTTTCCGGTGGAAAAAGGCGAGCCAGTGATCGCCGTGGGAGTGCCCGTCGATGGATTGTAGGTATAGCCCGCAACCCCAGTTCCCGCTTGAGTTCCGATATAGAAATAGTTTCCGCTGGGATCGATGAGGGCGAACAACCCGCCCGCGGTCAGGCTGAACGGCGAGTTCGTCGCCGCCACCAGTTGTCCGGTTGTGGGAGTGATAGCAAAACACCAGATGGAGAAGCTCGCCCCCGTGGTCGTCGCGTAAACAAATTTGCCACTGGGGTCGACGGTGATCGCGCTGGGGCCGACGCCGTTCCCGACGGTAAAAGGCGAACCCAGGATCCCGGTCAGTGCGCCCGTGCTGGAGTCGATGTTGAACGCGGAAATGTTGCCCTTGGTGGCCGCATTCGGGGGAGGATTGTTCGCCGAAGGATTGGTCACGTATAGGAATCGTTCGCTTGCATCCACCGCCAAGCCGAAGGCTCCCCCTCCGCCCCCCGGTAACGAAGTGAACGGAGAACTAGGGAGCTGGGTGAGCGTGCCGTCTGAGTTCGAGAACGTAAAAGCAGTGATCGTACCGATGACGGGATTGGACACGTAAACGAACTTGCCCGAAGGCGTGATCAGAATCTCGGTTGGACCCGTGTTGGCGGCGAAAGGCGATCCGTTGACTGGCGTCAAAGCGCCGCTGCCGGCATCGATGGAGAAAACGGAGACGTTGTCCGTCAAATTATTGGTCACCAGCAAGTACTTGCCGGAAGGGTCGATGACCGCCGCATTGGGACTCGATCCGCCGGCCGGAACGGGATTACCGCTGAGCGTCAAAGTGCCGTCGCTGGCGACGTTGAAAATCGAGATCGTGTTGGCGAAGGAATTGATGGCGTACAGAAACTTCTTCGACGGGAGCAAGGCCAGGCCGGTGGGCGAAGTATTCTCGGTCAGCGGCGTTTCGGCTCCCAGGGTGATGGCTCCGGTGGCGCCCTTGATGTGCAGCAGAAGAACGGAGCCCGACGCGGGCAGGGTTACGTAGGCATTGTGGTCAGGCGCCGTCGCGGTGTAATTGTTGCCGCAGGAAAGGGAAAGTCCGGCCAAAACCACGACCATGACGACGACCACGGCCACAGGAATCCGGGGAAGACCACTTTCACCTGCCGGTGCGGCACACGCCGCCCTTAAAAAGCTCATTTGCGAACCTGCTCCTCAACATCCAAGGTGAACCAAAAAGTCGTGTGTACTATCGTGCACGAGAACACGGGAACTCGCAACTATCGGGGTATGTTCTAATCGAGGTGTTTAAGTGAAGATTACGTTGTGATCGACATCCACTGCCACCTTCTGCCCGAGGTCGACGACGGCCCCAAGTCCTGGGACGCAGCCGTCGAAATGTGCCGCATAGCGGCCGCCGACGGCATCACCCATGCCGTGGCCACTCCGCACGCCAACGATCGTTACGCCTACGACCGCGCATACCTCTCCGGGCTTCTGAGCGAACTGCGACAGAAGACCGGGCCCGCGCCGCAATTGAGCCTGGGTTGCGACTTGCATCTTTCTTTTGAAAATCTGGAACGCGTGCTCGAACAGCCGCACACCTACACCATTGGCGAAACCAACTATCTGCTGATTGAACTGAGCAACTACAGTATCCCGACCCGGCTTGGCGACTGTTTCTGCCGCCTGGGAGAGCGCGGGCTGACGCCGATCCTCACCCATCCCGAACGCAACCCGATCCTGCAGCAAACCCCGCAGCGCGTACTGGAGTGGGCGGAGCAGGGCTGCCTGATTCAGGTCACGGCCTCATCGCTGACCGGGTTCTGGGGAGAGCGGCCTGAAATCGTTGCCCGCTGGCTGCTCGACCGCTCCGCCGTCCACATCCTCGCATCGGACGCTCACGACACCAAGCGCCGCATCCCAAATCTTTCGGCCGCTCGCGCGGTGGCGGAAAAAATCGTTGGGCTGGAGTATGCGGAAGCCCTGGTCGAGGGCAATCCGGGCGCAATCGTCAAAGGGATGCCGATTCCTTATTGTCCGCGGCCAGTGCTGGATTAGCCGAGGGCGAGACGCCCTCGGGACAGCCGGCAAGATGCCAGGCGCTACGGTCGAAGGCAGGACCCTTTCCCAGCTACTGCAGCTTGGCGTACTCGGCCCTGGCTTGCTTGAGGAGAGGCAAGTCGGGGTCGGCATCTTTCCATTGCGCGAAGAGATCCTGGTAGGCGGTGCGAGCGCCCGCGGCATCGCTGGCGAGAGCGAGGGACCGTGCCAGTTCCAGTTGACTGATGGGATGGAGTAGCGATAGGGGATTGATGGTTTTTCGGTCCAGGAGCTTTCTGAATTCCTCCGCTGCCTCTTTGCCCGACTTCATGGAGAGGTAAGCCAGTCCCCGATAAAACGTTGGGCCGATGTCGTTCGGCTCGAACCGTTCGGCGGGCTTGAGCGCCTCGACGGCGGCGGCCGGATTGGCGCGCTTGATCGCGATCGCCGCCCGCACCTGGGGGATCCAATCCTGCTGCAGGCTAGTGTCTTTGGGATGTCTTTTCCCCTCCGTATCGATGACTTTCTCGGGCCGGGTGGAGTCACCTGCCCAGGCGAGCGATGCGGCGACCCAAACCAATTGGTCGTGAGATAGGTCCAGGGTCTGGGTGGACCAGGACTTTGCCGCGGAGGGGTCGCCCAGCCAGTTCTCGAAAATACCACGCTGGGCGGCCGCCGCCGCGGCGGTGGATTGGAGATCGAATTTCTTCGCGGAATCAAAAGCCTGTTGCGACAGTTCACGCGCCTGCTTGAGTTGGCCACGCGAAGCCGCAACCTGGGATTGCTGCAGCAGCATGGTGGACTCCAGAGTTTTCCCGGAAGCCCAGGCTGCCTGGCGCTTCATCTCCTGGGCATCGCCTTCGAGGTAGGCGATGGTGAACCGTTGGTTATGGATCGTCATGGTGTCCAGCTTCTTTTCGACCGCCTGCTGGTAGATAGCCTTCGCTTCCTCGAGTTGATTCAGGCGAAAGTAGCTGGCGATCACATTTATATAAGGGAGAACATCGTTGGGTTGCAGGCGGAGGGCTTCGAGAGCTTGTGCCAGCGCCTTCTGAAACTCTCCCGTGACCGCGTACTCCACCGCGATGTTGTTGCGCGGCGGATAGTCGCGGGGATAGGTTTGAATCCAGAGTTCGAGATTCTCGGTATCCTTCCCCAATTCACCGGTGACGTCACGGTAGTAGTGGTCGGCAATATAAAACTTCTCCCGCTCGCTGGTCCGGTCACGGAGGTCAAACGCCTTCTGCGAATTCTCCTCCGACAAGCTACGCTCGCCCAGGTTTCCGTAGATCGCTCCGATGCGGGCATAGGCCATGGCGAAGTTCGGATCCAGTTCGATGGCGTGTTGGTAAAACGGCAGGCTGGGGAGATCGCCTTCGCGAGCGCGCTTTTCATCGCCCATCGCGTAAGCTTTCATAGCCTCCAGAGACGAAGTGGTGGCCTGCTCGATGGGCGCGCTGAAGTGCTCGATCGAGGTTACAGTCTCGCCCAGCGGGCCGCGGATTTCCTTGGCGGCGGTTCCCAGGGCCTGTAGGACCTTTTCCTTGGTGGCGGCCTCGGCCTGCTGGCGGGCGATGGTATCTCCGGTGCGGCAGTTCAGCGCCTCCAGGCTCACCACATAATTCGAGCCCATGGAACTAATCGTCCCGGTGAGAATCGCCTTGATCGCTTCGCGCTGGCAGATATCCCGCGCGACGGGCACGGTGACGCGATCGTCGGGAGAGCGTCCGGCATAGCGCAGCGCCTCGCGCACACGCTCCTGCGGATACACGTTCAGAAATGGAGACTGCTCCAGTTGCACGGCCAGGGCCTGCTTCAGGGTTCCATCAAAGACGGAATCGCCGGTGGTGTTGGTGAAGTCGGTGAGCAGGATGAAATCTTTCTCGGTGAGGGCGCTGGCGCGGCGGCTATAGAAAAACGCCCCCAAGCCAACCGCAGCGACTAGTGCGACCGCAGCTGACGCAAGAAGCCAGCGGCGATTGCCGGATGCAGACGGGACGATCGCAGATCCTGAGGGTGGCGTTGCAACTGCGGAACTGGGTCCACTGACGGGAACCGGCGCAACGCCGCCGGATGACGCTGACGATGGCGACGACGCCGGGCTCACGCTTCCGGATGCGGGCGCCCCCGCCTGCACGGCCGGAGCGGACGCGGCCGGGACAATCGCCGAGCGTCCGGATTCAGTGTCGCGTTTGAGGCGTTGCAATTCGGCGCGGATGTCAGAGGCGTGCTGGTAGCGCAGATTGCGGTCCTTCTCCAGGGCACGATTCAGGATGCGTTCGAACTCGGCGGGGAGTTCCGAATTAAGCCGCAGCGGCGACGTGGGCGGGCGCGTCAGAATGCCCTCAAAGATTACGGCGGAAGTCTCGCCGCGAAAAGGCACCTCCCCAGTAGCCATTTCGTAGAGGACGGCTCCGAAAGAAAACAGGTCAGTGCGGTGATCCAGTTCCTTGCCCCGGGCCTGCTCCGGCGACATGTACGCCACCGTTCCGAGAGCAGTACCCGGGCTGGTGAGGTTTTCGAGGCTGGCGCCGGCGGTCTGCGCCAGAGTGACTGCAGCCGCATCCTTCGAGCCGCTGCTCTTGCCGGTGACCTTGGCCAGACCGAAATCCAGGATCTTGGCGTGCTCCCGCTTGGTAACAAAAATATTTGCGGGCTTGATGTCGCGATGGACAATGCCTTCCGCGTGGGCGGCATCCAGCGCGTCGGCGATCTCGATACCGAGGGGCAACAATATTTCCAGATCCAGCGGGCGGCCCGCGATGCGATGCTTCAGCGTCAATCCGTCCAGGAACTCCATCACTAGGAACCACCGGCCCTCATGGTTGGCAATCTCATGGATGGTGCAGATGTTGGGATGGTTCAAAGCGGACGCGGCGCGCGCTTCCCGGCGAAAGCGCTCCAGGGCCTGCGGGTCGTTGGCCACATCGTCCGGCAAAAACTTCAGGGCGACAAAGCGGCCCAGCATCGTGTCCTCAGCCTTATAGACGACGCCCATGCCGCCGCCGCCCAACTTCTCCACGATGCGATAGTGCGAAATGATTTGGCCGACCATAGTTGTCAAATCTTAGGCGTCAAATCTTACGTGGGCGAAAAGGGCAAGTCAACGAAAGTCGTGGGGTCGCGCGGTCTGAAATGAGCGTTGCGTGAAATCAGTTGGGATCGGGCGTCCTTGCAGGGGCTTCTGCTGTGTTCTGCCGTACGGGCGGATTCACGACTCTGAAGATCTGCTGTCTTGGTTCGCGTCTTCGACAGTCGGCGCGACTACCGGCCCGTTGAGCGCCGGGCATAGAAGGCTGCGACCGCCCAGCAGTCGCCAAAAACCAGCCTCAGGAGGGTTGGACGGCAGCGAAGGTTTGTAAGGCTTGGCGCAAACGCTCTACGGCTTTCTCTTCACCTGGGCCGTCCGGGTTGAACTCGCATCCGTAGCGATAGCCGTTGCGGTTGCGCACGGCACCGGAAACTCGAATGGGTTCACTGGAACAGGGAAGAGTGAATTCAATTTGAACTTCTCCTCCAAGTTTCAATTCCATTCCCACCAATACGCACATCCCGAATTCGCCTAGCTCAGTGCCGCGCCCATCTCGGATCAGAGTTTTGTCCTGTTCGTGAAGAATAACCCGGAGCGGGACATCGAGCTTGTAGCGTAGGCAGCGGCGTTTACTTGCGTACGAAGCAGACAAGCCGACACCGGTATCGGGGGCCACATTGCGACCCTAGCAGTTTGTTTTGCCGGCTGAAAGTCACGGAGGTAGGAATCGTCAGGCCATGTGCTCATGGGCTGCTTTTTTTTGCGGAGGACGATGGCAAGTCTCCACGCGCGGAAGCATTTCTGAGAAGGTGCAGGGAGAAATTGGATTCACGATTCCCCGGCTCTATTGGGGGGGAAGGTTGTTTTCCGGCGGGCGCCGTTTTGCCGCGGCTTTTGGATCGGCCGCCGCCGGCGCGGTGGGCATGGTCATTGCACTCTCTGGATTGAGCAGGTGGTCAGACCTCGGGCCTAATCCTAGTTTGATCAGAGCCCGGGAGTCTGGAATCTGCTTCGCCTGCCATCCCTGATCGGCCTGATAGCGCTGCATCGCGGCCTGGGTGGCGGCGTCCCAGGTTCCCGAAGGCTCGCCTTGCATGTAGTGTTCGCGGATGAGCGCTTGTTGAATCTGGCGGGCGCGCGTGGAGTCAATCGCCTGCTGGCCGCGCTTTTTTGTGCGTCGGTTAGAGCCCTTCCTGCCGCGGGAATTTTTGCGCTTAGTTGAGGCGCGCTGGGTGGCCGTGTGTCCGGTGGTGTGATGTTTTTTGGCGGGCGCCGTGGAAGCGTGCGCCGGCTTCTTGGGCGCAGTAGATGTCTGTGTCTGGGCCATGGCGAGAGCATGCCCGGCCAGGCAGAGCAGTGTGCAAAGGCCGACACGCCGCCAACGCCGAATTTGATCGGAACCATGCATGTGCAAAAACTTCGCCCTTTGAACTCTCGCGATGTTCTCCTGTAGAGACGCGGCTTGCCGCGTCTGCTTGGCCGCGTCTCCGCCGCCGAGACGGGGCAAGCCCCGTCTCTACAGAGTGCGAAATAGTGCGCACAGCCTAATCGTGCAAAACCGCCGATTTTGCGTTCTGACAAAAAACCGGCGAGATCGGCCTACCCTTATCGTCCCCGAAACGGGGATGGAGTGCCAGTCTCGCCGGAGTTTTTATCGGTTACGGAAGTGTGCCTGCCAGGAAAATCGTTCCATCCTGGGCCCTTCCGCCCCGTGGACGCACCAGGAACACGACATCCTGCCCGCTCTTCAAAGACGACTCGATCTTCGTAAAGTCGTCCGGATTGTTCACGGGCTGCTTATTCACTTCCAGGATGACGTCGCCGCGATTCAGACCTAGATCCTCGGCAAACGATCCCTGCTTCACATCCTGCACCACCACGCCCTTGCCCGCGGCAATGCCCAGGCGGTCAGCCAGATCGGGAGTGATGTTCCGAACCGTGATCCCAAACTTGCTGGCCTTGGGCGCTTCCTCGTTCTGGTTTTCGTCTTCTTCACCCAAACGGGAAGCGAACAATTTCGAGCGATCGGCGATGGTCACAGTCGCCTCTTCCTTCTTGCCGTTGCGCACAAAGGCGAGCTTCGCCTTCGAGCCGGGCTTGCGGGAAGCGATGTCGGCCACCAGATCGTCGCCGGTCTTCACATCCTTGCCATCCACGGAGGTGATGGTGTCGCCGACCTTCAGGCCCGCCTGGTCGGCCGGGCTGCCGGAGACCACGGTCGAAACCGTCACGCCCGATCCGTAAATGTGCGCGATGGCGGGGTTGGGTTGCGCGGAGAACTCAATCCCGATGGACCCGCGCGAAACCCGGTGCTCCGGCCCGATCAACTGGTTATAGACCTGCGCCACGGTGTTGGAAGGCATGGCGAATCCAACCCCCGCATAAGAACTCGTCTCGGTGAGAATGGCGGTATTGATGCCGACGACTTCGCCCGACATGTTCACCAACGGCCCGCCGGAATTGCCCGGGTTGATGGCCGCATCCGTTTGAATGAACGACTGGAACTGCCGGTTCGGCACGATGCTGCGCCCTTTGGCCGACACGATGCCCGCCGTCACCGTTTCCTCCAATCCGAAAGGAGTACCGATGGCGAGCACCCAATCCCCCACTTGCATGCCATCGGAGTTGCCGAGTTTCGCGGCCGGCAGCGGACGACCCAGATCGATCTTGATCACCGCCAGGTCGGTCTCCTGATCCATGCCGATCACTTTGGCATCGTGGCCCGGAGATGCCGGATTGTCATCCTGCAACTTCACCCGAATGCGGTCGGCTTTCTCCACCACATGGCGGTTGGTAACGATGTAGCCCCTCGGATCCACAATGACGCCAGAACCGAGCGAGCGCTGGCGGATGTTGCCGGCTCCCGCGCCGCCCTGACCGCCTTGGCCGCCGAAGAACTTGTCAAAGAAATCCTGGAACGGGCTGTCTTCATCGCCGTTGTCTTGATCCTGGTCGGGGGGACGCACGGAGCGCCGGCGGTGCGGGTTTTTGATGGTCGACTCGGTATTGATGTTCACCACGCTCGGCTCCAACTGCTTGGAAATCTGCGAAAAGGCGGTCGAGAGTTGCTGGGGAGCGGGAATGGTCAGCGGGGTGGCGTCCGATGCCTTCTGCCCCTCCTTGCCTTTTACTCCATAGGAAATGACGGTACCAATCAGAATTCCAACCGTCAGCGTCGCCAAAATCGTAAACGTGTACGCCCATCGGTTGGCCTTGAAGCGCACCCAAAAGGCGCTTGCGCGCAAATCCATTTCTTTCCTCCTGAAACTGCTTAACTGGTAATTATACCTTCGCTCCAGGCAGGGATTCGGTTCGAAGGTTGCCATATCATTAGACGCAGAAAACGGGCTTGGGGTTAGCGGTGGCATCCAATTTCCTGTAGAGACGCGGCTTGCCGCGTCTCCCTGGGCGTCATCAGGGACGTTCCCTGGGCGTCATCAGGAACGCGGGAGACGGGGCAAGCCCCGTCTCTACAGAAGCTCTTCGCCGCTAGAGTTTCAGCGTCATTAGGGCCGGGAATGGTCCGGTGTAGCCGGCGATGACCAGCACAACGAACAGCGCGCCGAAACTCAGGACGTTGAAGATTCCCCAGGGTTTCTGCACGCGCCCATGGCCAGCTTCCATAGGTCGAGGCTGCCCGCTACGGCGCAGGCGGGCAATACGAACAGGCCAATCGCTCGCCCGTGCGCCACCTGGAGAAAGACGATCAGGAAGGTCAACGCAGGAAGAAAAACCAGTGCCGGAACAATGGCCAACGGAGCGCCGATCATGAATGCGCGTTCCCTCTCTTTACAGGTCATGGGATCGGGTGATCGGGCCATCGGGTGATCGGATCATCGGAAAACTGATGGCCGCTTTCCGGTCATCCGATCACCCGATTCTATTTTGCCTCATACACGGTCTTGCCGCCGACTACCGTACGCAGAACTTGCGTCTGTAGGATTTTCGGCGGCGGGGCTGCCGTGATGTCCTGATCGAGAACGACAAAGTCGGCCAGCATGCCGGGATCGAGCTTGCCTTTTTGCTTTTCGGCGAACTCGGCATAAGCCGCGCCCGTCGTGTAAGCGGCCATCGCCTGCTCGATGTTCAGTTTCTCCGCGGGATAGTAACTCTTCCTTCCGTCTTCGCTCGTACGGGTGAGCGCCGAGTAGATTCCGCGAAATGGCGTAACCGGCTCAACCGGATAATCCGTGCCGAAAGCGAGCACCACCCCGTGCCTCAGAAACTCAGCCCACGCATAAGAATGCTCGGCGCGCTTCGGCCCCAGACGCGACTCGGCCCAGTTCATGTCGGTGAGCAGGTGGCTCGGCTGCATGGACGCGATCACCTTGAGTTCCTTGAAACGCAAAATCTGCTGCGGCGTGGTGACCTGCGCATGCTCAATGCGAAGCCGGTAGTCGTTCATATTGCCGCCGGCCGCTTTGACCTTGGCCTCTTTTCCCGCCTTCTCCGCCTCGGCGAAGGCATCAAGCGCCATTTGCACTCCTTTGTCGCCGATGGCGTGGAAGCCGACTTGATATCCGGCCAGCACCCGCTCCTTGGTCATCGCATTCAGCATGGCCGCTTCGTATTGCGGCAGGCCGCTGTTCTTCGGATCATCGCTGTAGGGCTCAAGCAACGCAGCAGTCTTCGAGCCCAGCGAACCATCCATGAAACCCTTCAGCATTCCAGTGTGGAGCAGGTTGTCGGAGGCGGGATGCGAGTCGCGCTTTTTGTTCAGCTCTTCGATCGAGTCGTCGAACGGCAACCATTCTGAAATTCTGGCGGTCAGCTTTCCTTCGCGCTCGAGTTCCTCATAAATCTGAAAGTCTTCCCACTGCGAGTTGTCCTGCGCGGAGGTGATGCCGTGACGGGCCAGATCGGCGAGCGCCAGTTCGATGGCTTGCCGTCGCTTCTCGTGCGTCGGTTTGGGAATGACTGCCCGCACCGCCTCCTTCGCGGTCTCGCGAAGAATGCCGGTGGGGGTGCCCGCCTCATCCCGGTCGATCTTTCCGCCCTCGGGATCGCGACTGGCGACGGTGACGCTAGCGAGTTGCAAGGCGCGCGTGTTGGCCACGGCGATATGCCCATCCACCCGCGTCAGAAAAACCGGATGGCCGCTGCTCACCTCGTCCACATCCCAGCGCGTGGGCGGAACGGTGACCGGCCAGAGAGTTTCGTCCCAACCGCCACCTACAATCCAGTCCCCGGGCTCCGCTTTTTCGACTTTGGCGTGGATGCGCTCGCGGAATTCATCCAGTGTTTTGACGCCAACCAGATTCACATTCATCTTTTCAAGACCCGCGCTGGCCAGGTGCATGTGGGCGTCATTGAATCCGGACATGACGAAGCGACCCTTTAGATCGACGATCTTGGTTTCTGGTCCCTTCCACTTCATGATTTCGTCAGGCATCCCCACGGCAAGGATGCGGTCGCCACGAATTGCCAGCGCCTCCGCGCGCTTGCCCGCTCCCAGCGACGACGCCGGATCGACGACTCCGGTATAGATGTTGCCGTGGGTAAAGATCAGCTCCGCTTTCGGCATTTGAGCGCTCTGTCCCGAGGTGCCGCTCTGCGCCTCCACGCCACGGGCCGCGGCCAACAGTAGAAATAAAATCGGAGCGATTCGCGTCATCATTCTCCCACTCCCGATAGTGCCAGCATTGTAAGCAGAATGCGCCTTAGTCCCAGGCCTCGTCCATCGCAGTCGAACCATTCTTGCAACGTGTGCGCACCGCCTCCGGAGCCGCCGCCTCCGATGGCGATGGCCTCGCGGCCCAGCGATAGCGGAATGTTGGCGTCGGTCGACGCCCGCTGCACCTGCGCATTATTGCCCAATTGCGCATCCACGGCGCGAATCACCCTCAGCAGGCGCGCATCCGAAGCCAGTTCACCCGCCGGACGATTTCCGATCTCCAGCACTTCACTCTGCAACACCTGCGGCCGCCGGGTCGCGTGCTGAGCCGCGGCGCGATTTTCCGATACGACGGCCTGCTCCAAGGCGAGGCGGAGCGCCCGCTCCAATCGGTCAATTTCGGCCATCGAGGTGGAGCGCAGGTCGACTCTCATGCTAGCGGATTCCGGAATCGAGTTCACGGAAGTTCCGCCGCGAATCACGCCGACATTAAACGTAGTTTTGGGCGAGGCCGGAACCGGCGTTCGACTGAGGACCTCAATCGCGCGGGAGAGCGCAATAATCGGATTGGGCGCGCCAAAATCGCTCCAGGAGTGCCCGCCCGGACCGCGCACGATCACTTCAAAGCGGCGGCTGCCCAAGGCCTCGGCCACCACCGTGTCGGTTCCGGCGCCATCGACAATTACGCTGTAGGCAATCGCATCTCGCCAGCGCGGCGTCGCAAAAACATGGCGCATGCCGCGTAGATCGCCTTCGCCTTCTTCCCCGACGTTCCCAATGAACAAAAACGGCAGGCCGTGCGAAATGCGCGCACTCGCCAGCACGCTGGCCACGGCCAGCATGGCGGCAATGCCCGCGCCGTTGTCGGCGACTCCTGGACCATACAGCCGGCTTCCCTGCTGCCGCACGTGCAACGGCGTGGCCGCCGGAAACACGGTATCGATATGCGCGCTGAGCGCGACGTAACGGCGGCCGCAGCCGGGACGAATGCCGAACACGTTGCCGACCTCATCCTCCTGCACCTCAAGCAGCCCGACCTCGCGGAAACGATCGGCCAGCCAGTGGCCCCGTGCTGCTTCTCCGAAGGGAGGCGCGGCCACCCGCGTCGCCTCCATCTGCCACAGCGCGAACTGCGATTCCTGCGCGCGGAAGCGGTCGAAGGCGGCGCGCACCTCGGGCGAGCCGGCGAGCCTTGCCACTTCCTCCTGCACCGGGGGATACGAATCGGAAGCTGCCGCTGGCGGAATGGGCTCCATGGTTTGCGACTATCTTATAA
>JBGPFV010000004.1:0-22571 GCA_041483535.1 Terriglobia bacterium
ATTCCGCCAAAGAACTCCGTCCCCGCCGAAAAATATGCGAGCCAGCGCGGAAGCCCGAGCGAGCCCACGAACTCCATGTGGTGATGGAATCCGCCAAACACTTTGTGATAGCCATGCGCGATCATGATCGCTCCCAGAACGAGCCGCATCACCAGTAGCGCGAACGGCTGCAACCGATTGAAGAAATCCAAACTTACCTCCAAATTCAAATGAATACGGTAGCAGAAAGGCAGGTCTTGGGTCTTGGGTCTTAGGAAATCCAGATCCTGGCTGGATCGATGTCAACAAAATTGTGCGGCGCCGCCGCCGTTTTCCTAAGACCTGAGACCTGACACCTGACACCTGGTTCACCAGCTCGAGTACGCCGTGCCATCGCTGCCCACTTGGTTGGAGCCGCTGTGACAACCCACAATGCCAGGCTGGGTCTGGTCGATGGACTTGAGCGAGTCTTCCTGATCGCACTGCCAGGTGTCGTCGCTGCCGGTAATGTCTTTCGGGATGGTTCTCAGATATCCCGCTGAAACCAAGTCGGCCAGCGACTGCGGCGCTTTCTGCTTGTCCAGCGTGTACTGATCGATGACTTTGTTGATCGTCGCCAGATTTTGTCTCAGCGTGGTTTCGCGCGCCCGGATGATGCTTCGGTTGTACATCGGCAGCGCAATCGACAGCAGGATCAGGATCATGCTGATGACGATCATCATCTCGATCAGCGTGAAGCCCCGATTGCCGAATTTGGCGTTGCGGAATTTGGGCTGGCCCGCTTTGGACTCGACTTTCATCTACCAGTCCTTGTACTTCGTACCGTCCAAAGCAGTTTGGTCCGACTTCGTGTAAACATCGAACACGTTCTGACCACCCCAGGAATCCGAGTCTTTATCATCCTGCATGGAGCGCATTCCCCATTCCTGCTTGGTCATGGGATCGACCGGGATGCGGCGAAGAAACTTCAGCTTCTTGCCGGCAACATCCACCCCGGTGACCAGCGTGTCCAGATCCGGAGGATAGCCTTCGCTCCCCACCTTGATCTGGAAGCCGCCCCGATCGGCCGCGTCTTTGTAGCGATCGATGGCATCGCGGATCATCCACAGGTCCTCGCGCAGTTCGTGCTCGCGCTCACGGTAGATCGTCATTCTTACCAGCGGGAACGCCGCCCCCACCAGGATCGCCAGGATGGCGGTCGCAACAATCAACTCGATCAGCGTAAACCCGCGTTCTTCACGGGCGACCGTCGACCTCGAGCTGGCTTGATAAACCGGTTTTGGGTAGGGCACGGCTTCAGCCGTGCCGTTCAGGGCCTCCAAGAATGCGGGCTTTAGCCCCTGCGGGACGTGCGGTTCGAACCGAACGGCATTCCTGAAACCAGACCTCGCCTTCCGCACGTTTGTCGACTCTCTCATAAATCATTTTTCGGTTTTCAGTCAAAGTGACCAGGTTCTCCACTGGGAACTGGGAACTGAGAACTTCCTCTACTGAATCGTAATCGCCGCCTGCGCTCCGCTCATCGCAATCGGCTGCATGGCCGGATCCCGCGCTCCGCCGCGGGTAATGGTCAGCGCCGACTGCCCCGGCGCCTTCGCCATGAAGGTGAGCGTCACCACCGCCCCTTGTCCCGAAACACCTCCGGCCCCCGGAGGCCGTGTGGCTGTGATTTGCAGCGTGCCGGTCGTGGGATCGTCGCGATGCACCAGCGCTACCGCTTGCCCGTCCTGCGACAGGAATCCGCCGTTCGAGACATTAACCACCGCCAACTGATTCGGATCGTAGCTCAGTTGCACCGGCACCGAGTACACGTTCTGCCCGCCCGAAAGCAGGACATTCACCGTGAAGGTCGACCCCTTGGCCTGGTTCAAGGTAGGCGGATCGAACAGGAACGCTCCAACGCCGCCAGCCTGATTTTGCGGAACCGCTCCCTGCGGAACCGGCGCCGGCGCGACTGCGGGCGCGGCCTGGGGAGGCGCGATTGGCGACACTGGGGTTGCCCCTGCCGGCTTGCTGCTGTGTCTCAACTCGATGGCATTCGCGGTGCCCACGTCGATCATGTCCAGGTTGTCATGCGGCGTGTCCCGCCCGCGGATAATATGCGGGATCAGGACAAATACGATTTCGTTCTCATGGTGCTCGGTGTCGGTCTCTCCAAAAAGGTATTTCAGGATCGGGATCTGCGCCAGCCCCGGAATCCCGTTCAGCGCCCGGGTCTGCGTGTCTTCCATCATGCCGCCCAACAGGCTGACTTCGCCATCTTTCAGACGAATCTCGTTCTCGATTTTGCGCTGGCCGATCACCGGTTGGTCGATGCCGCCGATGCTCACGTGCGAGGTCACCGCCGAGACGTCCATGGTCAGCTTCAGCGAAATTTCCCGCTCCGCTTGCACCCGCGGCGTGATGTCGATGTTCACGCCCACATCCAGGTATTGAAACTGAGTATTGACCAGCGGGTTGATGCCCACTCCGCCAATGCCCGGCTGGAACGATCCGGTCGCCACCGGCACCCGATCGCCAATCTTCAGCGTCGCCTTCTGCCCGTCCAGCGCGCGGATCTGCGGATTCTGGATGATCTTCGTGTTCGTGTCGCCCAACAACGCCGTCGCCGTAGCCTGCGGAATCGTCACCTGGAAGTCGGTGGCGTTCAGGTTGGCGAGCGTGTTCAGGTTGATGCCGGTCGTCGATGATGGCGTAGTACCCGTCGTGGTCGTAGTAGTGTTCACGTTGGGCTGCAATTGCACCGAGGCGCTGGTCGGAGGGTTGATTCCAAGCTTTCGCGTTTTGTCGCGGCTCACCTGCATCACCGCCACTTCGATCAGCACTTCCGGTTTCGCCTTGTCCAGATCGTCCACCAATTTCTGCGCCAGCGCCATCTGATCCGGCGTGCCCCGCACCACGATCGCTCCCTGCGATGGCAACTGTTGAATCCGGCTCACTTCGAGGATGGTGCGCATCGCGTTCACGACATCCTGCAATTCGGTAGGCTGGGAAAGATTCGAAAGATAAAAAGTTTTGATGACGTTTTGTTCCAGCTCTTTGCGCTTCGCGGGATTATCTTGCGCCACAAAAATCGTATTCGGCGTCACCGGACGCCAGAAGGTTTTGGTCTCGAACGAAATGATTTCCAGCGCGTCTTCCAGGGTCACCCCGTTCAGTTCGATGCGCGTCTGTTTCGGCGTGTAATCAGGATCGAACAGCACGTTGATGCCGGCCAGTTTGCCCACCGTCTCGTAGATCACATTGGTTTTTTCCGTGACCTTGAGCGTGATGGGCACGTTGGTAATCGGAGCCAGCTCCACCGGGCCCTGCGCCGATTCCAATCGCCTGCGCAACGCGGTCGCGCCCGCCGCCGATGCCTGCGGTTGCGGGTTCTGCGCTTCCCGAATCATCTGCTGGGTGCGTTTCAGCTCCTGCTGCGCGATGAAGGAAGAAGGGTCGGTCTCCAGCGCCTTCTGGAACTGCGCCAGCGCCTCGTCGAGTTTTCCCGCATCGCGCAGAATCTGCCCGCGATGCACCTCGGACGAAGCCGCCAGAAAGCGGTTTCGCTCGAAGGCCGTCCGATATCTCAGGTCTTTCGGTTTTAGATTCCAGGCTTGCTTGAAATAGTCGAAGGCCTGCTCGTAGTTCTGCCGCGCCTCGGCATCTTGACCCTTGTCGTACAGCGCCTTGGCAGAATCAATCTTCTTGGCGAAAGCAGGAAGGCTTAAGCAGAACATCAGCAGAACAAACGGAGCCGGACGGATCAGGCGTCTCATCAAGCAGTCCTCATAAAGATCTCTCTTCTCGACGGCGCCACCCGCCAAGACCCAAACCCAGACAGACCCACCACCCAAAAAGCCAGAGGGCCGGGCATCCCAGGGACGGTCTCGCCCAGAAAGTACCGGAAAATCGGATTATAGCATCGCCTCAACTGGCATCCGAAGTGATTGCTGGGTCGATGTTTACACTCATTAGTACCTGTACTGCAGGTCTCAGGTCTCAGGTGTCAGGTCTCGGGACAAACCCAGGTCCTCTAAACCCAACCGTGGTTCGCCTTTCCTGAGACCTGACACCTGACACCTGAGACCGGCCGTGTTACTTTCTTTTCAGCGCCATGGCCAAGCAGACCACCCACCAGACCCAGCCCAATCGGGAGAAGAATCCTCGCCGCCAGCCCACCGCCTCCGGCGAAAAGGACGCCGCCGTTAACAGGAACGCGGGTCACAACTACTTCTTGCTCGAAAAATTCGAGGCTGGAGTCGTGCTCACTGGCACCGAGGTGAAGTCCGTCAGAACCGGCAAAACCAATCTCAAGGACGCCTACGGCCTGATCAAAGACGGCGAACTCTGGCTCCTCAACTGCCACATCAGCCCCTACGACCACGGCAATTACGCCAATCATGCCGCCCTGCGCACCCGCAAACTTCTTATCCACAAAGAAGAAATTCGCAAGCTCATCGGCAAGACCCAGCAGAAGGGACTCACTCTGATCCCCACCCGCATGTATTTCAAAAACGGAAGAATCAAAGTCGAGCTCGCCCTCGCCAAGGGCAAGCAGCTATGGGACAAGCGCGAAACCGAGCGCCGTCGCACCGCCGACAAAGAAGCCCGCGAAGCCATCTCCCGGGGAAGAAAAACGTAGGGACAGCCGCCCTCGGCTGCCCAGACCAAGAGAAATCCGAGTGGGTGTCCCATCCTTGCGCGTTCTTTGCGCAAGGGTGGGATTCCAGGATCGCGCCCCCCCCCCTGGGATTTTCGTCGCTCAGTTGCGCATTCCCCCTTCTACCGTGGATACTGATGCCAGTCCATCATGAATACCAATCTCTCTTCCTCCGCCCCGTCCCAACTGGAAACCGATTGCCTGGTCGTAGTGGTGCTCGACCATAGTGAAGAAAAAGACAAAGCCGGGAAAGGTAAGCCCGCACCCTCCGCCGAGTCCACCGATGCTGCCGTGCGCGAAGCGGCCAAAGACGTCATGGCCAGCGGCGAAGTCACCGGCAAGTCATTCGAAACCACGCTGCTGCATCGCCCCGCAGGCCTGAAAGCCAAACGCCTGCTCCTCCTCGGTGGCGGCAAAGCCAAATCTTTTTCAGCCGCGGAACTGCGCCAGCTCGCCGGCGCCGCCGTGCGCACCCTGAAGGAAAAAAGCATCCACAGCTTCGCTTTCGCTCTGCCGGAGAACGGAGCCAGCGCCCCGGAAGCCGTCCGCGCCGTCGTGGAAGGCGCCTTCGTGGGCGACTTCGACCCCGGCTACTACAAGAGCGACCGCCAGGAAAAAGATAACAACCAGAAGATCGACGCCGTCACCATCGTGACCAAGGGCGATCGGAAGGCTTCGGAATTGGAAGCGGCCATGCAGGCTGCACGTATCGTCGCCGAGTCGCAGAACTTCATCCGCGACCTAGCCAACGAGCCTTCCAACCGCATGACGCCGACCATCCTGGCCGAGCGTGCGAAAAAAATGGCCGCCGAAGTCGGTCTGAAATGCGAAGCCTACGGCGCCGACAAGATCAAAGAATTAAAGATGGGCGCCTTCTGGGGAGTCGCCCAAGGATCCGACGAACCTCCCGCGCTGATCGTGTTGCGCTACGAACCCGAGGGCGCGGCAAAAGATATTCACCTCGGTCTGGTCGGCAAAGGCGTCACCTTCGACTCCGGCGGCATCTCCATCAAGCCCGCCGACGGCATGGAGAAAATGAAGTACGACATGGCCGGCGCCGCCACCATGATCGGCGTCATGCGCGCCATCGCCCTGCTCAAGCCCAAAGTCAAAGTCACCGCCATCGTCTGCGCCACCGAAAACATGCCCTCCGGCAAAGCACAAAAACCCGGAGACGTCCAAATCGCCATGTCCGGCAAGTCCATCGAAATCATCAACACCGACGCCGAAGGACGCCTCATCCTCGCCGACGGCCTCTGCTACGCCCGTCAACTCGGCTGCACCCATTTGGTCGACGCCGCCACTCTGACCGGCGCGGTCGTCGTAGCCCTCGGATACGTGAACGCCGGAATCTTCTCGAGCGACGACCAACTGTTCGAGCGCTTCGCCCGCGCCAACCAGCAAGCGGGTGAGAAGATGTGGCGCCTTCCCCTCGACGACGAATACAAAGAGATCATCAAATCGAACATCGCCGACATGGTGAATTCCGGCGGACGCTGGGGCGGCGCCATCTCCGCCGCCATGTTCCTAAAGGAATTCGCCGAAGACACGCCCTGGATCCACCTCGACATCGCCGGCACCGCCTGGATGGAAGAGAATAAGCCGTGGATCGCCAAAGGCCCCTCCGGAATCGCCCTGCGCAGTTTGGTAGAGTTTGTGAAGGGATGGAGCGCGTGACGCTATGACACTTCCGGAGTTGCTGTAGCCGCGAAGCGGCGGAAGAATGCAGCCCAGGGCGCAAGCCCTGGGAAGACATTCGGTCCGCCAGGCCAAGCCCTGAAGGGGCGAAAGAACATACCGCAATTATGAAAGGGGTCTAGGGTTCGTGAGCGCAGGATCGTGTGTGGGAGGTGCGAGCACCCGTAGGGTTAGCTCCGCACAGGCACAGGTAAACGATTAGAAGCCATCGCTCCAATTCTCGACTCCGAGTACATAAGCGTGATACTCAAAACCATCGGGGTATTTTGCGAAACCCGGTTTGCTTTTAAGCCTCTCGATAGCAGCTTTCGCATCATCCTCTGAGCGATAAGCACCTATCAGAAGCAACTGAGTATCTGACTCCGGATCGTCTTTGCGGAGATGGTAGAGCAAATAGACGGAATCCATTCCAACTATTGGCTCGAAACTCTTCTTTCGGCGTACCTTCTGACTTGACGGTTTCTCGATCCGACGCTTAGGACCTGTTTCAAAACCTCGCCGCGAAGACAAATCCGCTGGCCCCCCGTATCGATCCCGCGTACTTCATGAATTTTGGAATAGAACTCTTCCGCTTCGCCATCGCCCTGAATCCTTTACCTCTAAGGCTCTATCATAGACCGTAGCGCCATGGATCTCCCCCAGAAAATCCGCTCCCTGCCCACGTCCCCCGGCGTCTACCTCTACAAAAACGCCGAAGGCGAAGTCATCTACGTAGGCAAGGCCAAGAACCTGCGCTCCCGCGTCGGATCCTATTTCCGCGAAGGCCGCTGGGAAGACGCGAAAACCGGCACGCTAGTCCGCGAGGCGGTCGACGTCGACTACATAGTCGTAGCCAATAACAAAGAGGCGCTCGCCCTCGAGAACCACCTGATCAAGCAGAAGAAGCCGCGCTTCAACATCCTGCTGCGCGACGACAAGACTTACCCCTACGTGAAGCTAACCCTGGCCGAGCGTTTCCCCCGCGTCTATGTAACCCGCCGCCTGCGCAAGGACGGCAGCGTTTACTACGGCCCATACTTCCCTGCCAACCTCGCCTATCGCATCGTCGACCTGATTCACCGCCACTTCATGGTCCCGTCGTGCAAGGTGGACTTAACCCGCAACCATCCGCGTCCCTGTCTGCAGTTCTACATCAAGCGCTGCCTCGGCCCCTGTGTGAAAGACCTGACCACGCCGGAGATTTACAGCGAAGCCGTGCGCGACGTGAAACTTTTTCTTGAAGGCCGTCAAACCGACCTCGTCAAATCTCTGCGCGAGCGCATGTCCGAAACCGCCGATGCGCAGGAGTTCGAGCGCGCCGCCCGCTATCGCGACCTCATCTCCACCGTCGAGCAACTGCAGGAGAAACAACGTATCGCCGCCGCCGAAGGCGACGACGCCGATGTCTTCGGCTATCACTACGAAAATCAAATGCTGGCCGTAAATCTCTTCCACATGCGAGGAGGAAGAGTTCTGGACCGCCGGGAATTTTTCTGGGAGGATCTCCCGGAGTTCACCGCGCAACAAAACGATCAAGACAATGGAGAGACGGGCGTCCCCGCCCGTCCCGCGGATTCCTTGCACCCGGCAGAATTCTTCTCCGCTCTCGTCAAGCAGCTCTACCTATCCCAACCCTATGTCCCGAGAAACATCTACGTCCCCGTAGACTTCGAAGACCGTGAGGAACTGGAAGAGTTCCTCAGCGAGCAACTAGCTGGCGAGGCCTGCCCTGAGCGCAGTCGAAGGGGAGGACGAGCGACGCGCGTCCACATCACCGTTCCCCAGCGCGGAGACAAGCGCGAGCTCATCGATCTAGCCGGCACCAACGCCAAGCAGTCCTACGACCAGCGTTTCCGAGTCCTGAAGCCCAACGCGCGCGCCATTCAAGAAGCCTTCCAGGACGCGCTCGCCCTTGCCGAACTCCCCAAGCGCATCGAGTGTTTCGACATCAGTCATACTCAGGGAGCGGAAACCGTAGCCTCGATGGTGGTGTGGGAAGACGGCAAGATGAAAAAATCGGACTACCGCAAGTTCATCATCAAGACCGTCGCAGGCGTAGACGATTTCGCCTCCATGCGCGAAGTGGTGACGCGCCGTTACCAGCGTTTATGCGAAGAAATAAAGCGTGAAGAAAAAAAGCAGGAAGAGAAAAAGTCCATGCCCAGCCTGGTGCTGATCGACGGCGGCCTCGGCCAGCTCCACGCCGCCGCCCAGGCGCTCGAAGCCCTGGAAATCATCAACCAGCCGCTGGCCGCCATCGCCAAGCGCGAGGAAATAATCTATGTGTACGGGCAGGAAGACGACCCCGTAGTCCTCGACCATCATTCTCCCGTCTTGCATCTGGTGCAGATGATTCGCGACGAAGCCCATCGCTTCGCCGTGACCTTCCATCGCAAGCGCCGCCAGATCCGCGACCGCGCCACCGAGCTGCGAGAAATTCCCGGCGTAGGCGAATCCACCACCCGCCGCCTGCTCGAACATTTCGGTAGCCTGCAAGCCGTGAAGCAAGCCGACGTAGCCGCCCTGTCGGCAGTGGTGACCAAGTCCCAAGCCGAAGCGATTCTCGAACATTTTCGGAGGGCGGCTCTTAGCTCTTAGCTGTCGGCTCTCACCTCTAAGCAAACCTGTCATCCTGAGCGAAGTGGCTGTTTCGCGAAGCGAAGCAGCCGCGTAGTCGAAGGACCCCTACGCTTCCGACTCCTCCCTCCAAGCGTCAAGGCGTTCGCCCTGTACTCCGTGCGGCGTGGCCGTGTGCCCCACCGTTCTTTGAAGGCGTGGAATTCGCTCCCCGGACAAGCGGCAGCCGTCGGCGTACAATTCCAATCGTAGCTCGTGATTGCATTCGAGCGGGAGGCCCCCATGCCCGTGTACGACTACGTCTGCAAAGATTGTCACAAAACCTTCGAAGTAATTCTCACCCTGAAGGAACACGAAGTGGAGGTGAAATGCCCCAAATGCGCCAGCAAGAACGTGGAGCAAGAGGTAACTGCGTTCTATGCTGTGACCGGAAAGAAGAGCTAGACCCGCGAGGTATCACGCGGTATCGGGCGGCCCGGCATAGCCCGATTATCTGAACCCTGCAGGGTGTCCCCTCCAAGCTCCGCTGGGGCGGGATTTCGACGGAGCCGATCGGAGCTTGCCCTCCGGCTCGGGCGCGGGTTTGGGCGCGGTCGGGAGGATACTTCATGCCTCCGACAACCCCCAGCGCAACGCGACTGTGGAACTCCACCCTGGCTCACATCACGCGCAAGAATGGGCGCCCACAGAGGAGAACCTATTTCACAATGGGGCGAAGAGGTGGGATCGGATTACACTGATCGCCGGGTTCGAAATCAAGCAATACAGCAACCCTTCGAAGGAGGACTTGGTATGACGTTTTTTCGACCGTGCATCATCGCCGTCGTTGTCCTTTCGTTTGGTCTGCCGGCCGTCGCGGGCGATAAAGAGGATTCCGACCAGCCGGTCTCAAAGGAGATGGAACTGAAAGCCTGCGGCCCGAAAGAAAAAGAAGTGGACTTCAAGGCCGGCACCGACAAGAGCCAGCATCCCACTCCCGCGCAGCCCGCTGACAAGGCGCTTATTTATGTGCTTCGTCCTTCGATGATGGGCAATAAAATCCAAAGCAAGCTGGCGGTCGATGGCGACTGGAAAGGAACAAATCGAGGCAACAATTATTTCTCCTTTACCCTCGATCCGGGCGAGCACTTTTTCTGTTCGCTGGCGGAGAATCACAGCGTGCTCAAACTCGATGTGGCGGCGGGCAAGACCTACTATCTCCAGCAGCATGTTCGCATGGGGGTCATGAAGGCGCGCAACAAGCTCTCCGGGATGAGCGAAGAGGAAGGTCAAGCCAAGTTGGCGGGTGCTCACCTCAGTACCTGGGAGACCAAGTAGACGAACTGGCAGGGGCGTGCGGCCTCCCCTATCCTGGTCACTGGAAAACCCTTGCTGCCCACCTCCCGCAGTCTAGCGGCCGTCGGCTAGCTTCGTCGCCCGGAACGACTTGACCACGATCTGATTCGGTTGCATGCCGACCGGGATGATGGTCAACAAGGAATATTCCGAGGGCTCGAATTTTTTCTTCGGCTGGCGTTTTTGAATCACCGCCAGGTCTCCGGAACCGGAGTCGAGCACCAGCAGATAGTTCTGATTCTGCGAGAGCGTCAGTCCGTCGGGATGGGTTCCCACGGGCAGATACCCGATGATCTTGCCCAGGTCGATGTCGTAGACCGCGATGTTATTCGATCCGAAGTTAGAAATATACAAGCGCGAGTTATCCAGCGACACCACGCCCCGCGTCGGCTCATCGCCGATCAGATAGCTGCCTGAAACTTCGTTGGGCGCGGTTTCGATGATGGAGATGCTGCCGGCATCGAAGTTGAACGCAATCAGTTCTCCGCCATCCGGTTTTAACGCCAGACTCACCGGAGATTTTCCAACATCCAGCAGCGCCAGCAGTTTGTCGTTCTGCAGTTCATTCTTCTGGGGTTCATTCTTCCCGGGGTCGTGCTTCAGAGCGATGCTGGCGACCTGCCCCGATCCCGAACACGAGATGAACGCCTTGCTCGAATCGGGCAAAATCGCGATGTCTTCCGGATGAATGCAGACGTTGATAGCGGAGCGCACGGCCAACCGCGCTGCGTCGATGATGGAGACGGTGTTGTCGGCACGATTGGTGACGACCACGGTGGATCCGTCCGGCGAGACGCGGGCCAGGCCGGGGCTACCGCCGACCCGGAGCGTGGCCGCAACGGCGCGGCGGTCAAGATCGAGCACAGAAACGTTGTCGGAGCCGGAGTTGGCAACGTAGGCGCGGCGTCCGTCGGGAGAGACGTCGATGAAGTACGGACGCCCGTAGACGCCAATGGTAGCGACGACTTTGTTCTCCTCCGCGTCGATCACGCTCACATTCGAGGAGCCCGTGTTAACCACGTAAACTTCGTTGCGCTTGGGATTGGCTGCAACTCCGGTTGGTTCAACCCCAACCTGCAGCGTTCGCACCGGACGAAAGCTGCCCAGGTCGATCACCGTGACCGTGTTGCTCTTGCCGTTCGTAATGTAGGCGTATTCGCGGTAGAGCGGCCCGTAGCCGGGGAGTGTGCGCTCGTGAAAGTAGTACCACCCCCCGGCGAGGACGAGTGGAACGACGACGGCGATGAGGAGAAGTTTGCGCAAACGATCGAATGGCCCCGGAACGAAAGACTACGAGTTGATATCGATCAATAAAGGCGAAAGCTCACTTCCACGTTGACACGGACTGCAACCGGCTCTCCCCGCTGGGTTGCCGGTTCGAACGTCCACGTCTTGACGGCTTCCATCGCTTTCTCGTCCAGTCCAGCACCGCCCGCCTGCGACACGCATAAGTCCTTAAAGGAACCCTGAGGATCAACCGTCCCGGCGATCTGCACGACGCTCATATACTTATCCCTGCGTCCTTTTTCCGAATATTCAGGGTCGGGAGAGTAGGTCGGTTTTGGTGGCGTGATCCCCTCTCCGACCCGATGCAGGACGTATGCCGCCGGATGTGCACCCCAATCAGGGCCGTCGCAGAACGGCGCTTCCGCGCTAGCAGGCTGGTCGTAGCCAAAATGCATCCTTATCTTCAGCACCTTCTCGTGGTAGGCCTCAGGCAGCCGGGCAAAGGGCGCGGACGAACGAATCGCTAGTGAGGCAGCGGCGTCCAGGAAAGCGTCCCCGGCGGACTCAGCTTTTGTCACCTTCCCCAGCGAACCATCCTTGCGCATCTCGAAAGCGATTACCGTGATGCCCGGTTTTTGCCCCATCGACTTTTGTAGCTCCAGTATCTGTGGGTACCATTCGCCTCGCACCTTAGCTAGGATTTGCTCCGGGTATTGCCGCAAGGCGTTAGGATCCCTTCCCCCATTGAGGATCTCAAATCCACTGACATATATCCCGCGTTGGGCTCCCGAATGGACCGCCCCGGGGTTCGTCACACTGGTGGAATCTGCCACCGATGAGGGGTTCTGCGCGAAGAACCATGTGCACGCGACCAATATGCCGGAAGCGACCAGGAGGCAAGTGCGCATCGTTGAGTATCTACCTCCTCCGCGCAGGTTCAGCAACATTTGTCGATTCGGCCGCGGTCGGCATAATCTCGCGCCCCAGCACCGCCGCGATCTGCCGCACCTGCACCATGAGCGCGTCAAACTGATCGGGGAACAACGACTGCATGCCATCCGACAACGCCCGGTCCGGATCGTGGTGCACTTCAACGATCAGGCCGTCAGCTCCCACGGCCACAGCGGCGCGCGAGAGTGGGGTTACTTTGTTGCGCTTGCCCGTTCCATGGCTGGGGTCAACGATGATGGGCAAGTGGCTCAGGCGCTGGACGGCAGGGACAATGCTGAGATCGAGCGTGTTGCGGGTGTGATCGGCGAAGGTGCGCACTCCGCGCTCGCACAGGACGATATTGTAGTTGCCTTCGCTCATGATGTACTCGGCGGCCATGAGAAATTCCTCCAGCGTCGCCGAGATGCCGCGCTTCAGCAGGACCGGCTTGCGGGCGCGTCCGGCGCGCTTGAGCAGAGAGAAGTTCTGCATGTTGCGGGCGCCGATCTGGATGACATCGGCGTACTGGTCGACCAACTCGAGCGATTCGTAATCCACGGCTTCAGTCACGATAAGCAGGCCGAAGCGATTGCGGACCTCGGCCATGATCTTCAGTCCTTCTTCGCCCAGTCCCTGAAAAGAATACGGAGAGGTCCGAGGTTTATAGGCTCCGCCGCGGAAGAACTGAGCTCCGGCACGGGCCACGCGCTCGGCGATGGTGAATGCCTGGTCGCGGCTCTCGATGCCGCAGGGGCCGGCGATGATGGCCAGGCCGGGGCCTCCGATGGTGACCGGCGAATCGGGAAACTTGATGACCGTGTTGTCGGGCTTGGTGTCGCGGCTGACCAGTTTGTAGGGCTTGGAGACGCGGATGACTTCCTGCACGCCCGGCATTTCTTCGAGCGTGCCGGATTCGACCTCGCCTTTGTTACCGGTGATGCCGATGGCGGTACGCTGCGCGCCCGGCATGGAGTGGGCGCGGTATCCAAGCGCTTCGATTTTTTGGCAAACGGCGCGGACCTGCTCTTCCGTGGCCTGCGCTTGCATGACTACGAGCATGGTGAATACCCCGAATCATTAAGTTTAGCGGCTGATCGGGAACAGGGCAAACGGTCGGCGGACAGGGTAAGGGGTTAGGTTACTGCAGCTTCGAGTACTCTGCCTTGGCTTCCTTCAGGATCGGGAGGGTGACGTCGGCGTCTTTCCAGAGAGCGAAGAAGTCCTGGTAGGCGGTGCGGCTCTTCTGTGCATCACTCTGGAGCGCGTAAGCGCGGCCCAGTCCCAAATGCGCGAGAGACAGGAGCGGGTCGGAGGGAACGCTGCCGCGGAGAGCCAGTATCTTCTGAAACTCCTGGGCCGCTTCACTGCCGTGCCCGGCCTTCAAATAGGCGAGTCCCCGGATATACAGCACCGCGGTGTTGGCCTTGTCATAGGCGTTCGCCGCCTTCAGCAGTTCGATCGCCTTGGTCGCATCGCCACTGCTAAGCGCCGCCGCTGCCCGCACCTGGGGCACGTTAACGGCTTGTACCAGGACGTCGTCGGGGCGGCTCTTAGCGACTTCTCCCGCCAGGTCGAGCGCCTTTTTGTTCTCTCCGGCGAAGGCTAGAACTCCTCCTGCGAAGAGCTTTTGATTGTAATCTTGAAAAACCGCCAGAGACGCATTGGCCGCTTCAATCGCCTCTTTGCGATTCCCCGCCAGCGCCTGCACCCACGCGCGCTCCGACACCGCGCCCGCCTCCGCACTCTTCACCTGGACTCTCTGACCAACTTGGCGGGCCTTCTCATAGAAGTCTTCGGCTTGACGGAGCTGCCCGTGGGCGGCAGCGAGGTCACCATGGCGAAGGAAGCCCCCCCACTCCAAGTCCGGTTGTGCCTTGCAGAGAGATTCTTCGCTTTCCATGGTGGCGAGATCGCCCTGCGCCAGAGCTATCGTCGCCAAAGTGTCGTGAAGGAACACAAAGTCGGGGTGGATCCGCAGTCCCTCTTTGGCAATCGTCTTGGCTTCCTCCAGCCGGTTCAGTCCCATGTACGCGCTCGCCGAATTTCCATAGCCGCGCGATTCATCGGGGGCCACGCGAATACCTTCCTTGGCATTTTCCAGCGCCTTGTCGAAGTTGCCCAGCGTCAGATCGGTAGCTGAGAGATTGATGTAGGGGGTTACCTCTCGAGGATAGGTCTGCTTGTACAGTTCGTAGGAGGCGTTACCCTTCTCCAACTGCCCACTGTCAGCATAGTAGTGGGAGGTGATGTAAAGTCTCTCGCGCTCACTGGCACGGTCCTTCAGCTCGAACGCTTTCTTGCGAGATTGCTCAGCCGCGTCCAGCTGTCCGTAGTTGCCATACACCGTGCCCAGCCGGGCATAGGCCACAGCGAAGTTGGGATCCAGTTCGATCGCCTGCTTGTAGAAGGGGATGGATGCCAAGTCATTCCCCGCGCCGTGCTTCTCATCGCCCAAGGTGAAGGCCTTGAGCGCCTGCAGTGACGAGGTGGTCGCTTCCTCCAGCGGCTTGTCAAACCTTTGGATGGATGCCAGGGACTCGCCGAGTTTTTCGCGTAATTGGGTAGCGGATTGGTCGAGGGCCTTCAGCACCTGTTCCTTGCTGTCTGCCCGGGCCTGCACCTCGGCGAGCGTGTCGCCGCTCGCGGCGTTGATGGCATCGAGCGTCACCACGTACTGGGTACCCATGCCGGCGATCGATCCAACGAGCAACGCTTTCACCCCCGTGCGCTGCGCAATTTCGCGCCCGATGCCAGGTGTGATGCGCTCGTCCGGCGATTTGCCCATCAAGGTTAACGTGTGGCGCGCCCGTTCGTCCGAGACCACGTTCAAGAAGGGAGACTGCTGCAGGTCGACGGCCAGCGCTTTCTTGAGCGTCCCGTCGAAAACCGCGTCGCCGGTGGTGTTGACGAAATCCGCGAGCAGAATGGAGTCCTTCTCCGTAATGGCGTGAGCGCGCGACGAACGGAAGTAGAGTCCGCCGGCCACGACCGCGAGTAAGATCCCCGCCACGGGCGCGAGAATTTTCCAAAGGGGGCGGCGCGGGACTTCCACGGCCACGGACCCGCTCGGTTGCGCGGCAGGCACGCTGGTGGAGCTGGTGCGCTCGCGGGGCCGCGGCTGGGATCCGGAACTCGCCCCGGAACCCGAGGCTGCTGGGACGGCTGGGCTCGAAGCTGGCGCCGGTTCGACCTCGCTTTGTACCGCTGCCCGTCCCGAATCCGAGTCCCGTTTCAGTCGTTGCAGGTCGGCGCGCAGATCCCCGGCGTGCTGGTAGCGCAGGTTGCGATCTTTCTCCAGCGCCTTATTCACGATGCGCTCCAGTTCGAGCGGGAGATCCGGATTCAGGCGCACGGGAGCCGCGGGAGCTTTGTGCAGAATCGAATCGAACAAAGCCGCTGAGGTTTCGCCCCGGAACGGGAGCGTACCCGTCGCCATCTCGTACAGGACCGCGCCGAAAGAGAACAGGTCAGTGCGGCCGTCAATGTCCTTTCCCAGAGCCTGCTCGGGCGACATGTAGGCAACTGTTCCCAGCGCCATACCGGGGCTCGTCAGGTGCTGATCGTCTACCCCCACGGTAGCCTCTCCCGGGGCCGCGTCCGTGCGCCCGGCCATTGGCGTCAGCTTGGCCAACCCGAAGTCGAGGATTTTGGCGTGGCCGCGCTTGGTCACAAACAGATTCGCAGGCTTGATGTCGCGATGCACAATGCCTTCCGCATGGGCGGCATCGAGCGCGTCAGCGATTTCAATGGCCAGCGACAAAAGGGTTTCGATCTCGATCGGGCGCCCCGCGATGCGATACTTGAGCGTCACGCCGTCGAGGAATTCCATGGCGATGAAAGGATGCCCCTCGTGCTCGCCCAGATCGTGGATGGTGCAGATATTGGGATGATTCAGGGCTGAGGCAGCCTGCGCTTCGCGCTGGAAGCGGTTCAGGGCTTGCGCATCGCGCGCTACTTCCTCGGGCAGGAACTTCAGGGCAACGAAACGCCGAAGGCGCGTGTCCTCGGCCTTGTACACCACGCCCATCCCACCCCCGCCCAGCTTTTCGATAACGCGGTAGTGCGAAATGGTTTGGCCGATCATTAGAAGACGTGTGGCCTCCGAGTCGCTTCATCTTACGGACGCGGCCTCCACTAGTCAACGAATGGCGCCTCCGGCTCGAGCCCGTCGAACCTGGAACCCTTGGCCTGAAAACCAGCATCCGCGGATGTGGCTGCGCTCGCCATTTCGATTCGGGCCCCACTTGCGATCCCATGTTTCCGGGGCCGCCATCCAGGCACGTTCGCGGAGCGCGGAGCGCGCTCGGGCCCTTGTACGATCTGTGTTATATATATATCATCATCGCGATGACTGTAACTGCTTCATCGACGGTTCCCTGGCTGCTTCTCGTTTTCAGCCTCCCCACCAAGAGCGCCAGTCAGCGCGTGGAAGTTTGGCGCAAGCTCCGGCGCTATGGAATGTTGGCCCTCCGCAGTTCGGGCTACGTGTTGCCCAACACCCCCGTGAACCAAGAGCGAATGGAGTGGCTCGCAGCCGCGATTCGCACCTACCAGGGGCAGGCGTCGGTGGTTCGAGTACAGGATTTCGATGATTTACCTGCGGACCAGTTGAAGGGGCAATTCATAGAAGCCAGGTCCCGTGACTACCGGAAGCTATTGCACGAGGCGAAGAGCCTTCTGGCACTCTCTGCCTTGCGAAGACCGGGCGGCCGCCTGAACCGGATTCGGCGCCGGTTCCTGGAACTTCAAGATATCGACTTCTTCGAGAATCCGATGCGAACCAAGCTTGAGAATTTCCTGGCTGAGGCTGATGAGCCGGACACCGCAAGGTCCCCTCGAAGAGGCAAACGAAACTCCGCCGAGTACGCCCACCGTTTATGGATGACGCGCTCCCGTCCGGGCATTGATCGGGTTTCCTCGGCGTGGCTGATCCGGCGTTTCATTGACCCGAAGGCGCGCTTCGTCTTCGGCGCCGAGCCCAGCGCCCATCCCGAGGCCATTCCCTTCGACATGTTTTGCCCGGAAGGCTTCGGTCACCGTGGAGAGGACTGCACCTTCGAAACGTTGTGCAGGCAGTTCTCCATCCGCGACGGGAAGGTGAAGCGGATCGCACAGATGATTCACGACGCCGATCTCGGTGACGAGAAATTCGGACGGTCCGAGGGGCTGGGGCTGGATCAAGTGCTGAATGGCTGGGCGAAGCAAGATTTGCCCGACGATGAACTCCTGCAGCGAGGAATGGATCTGATCGAGGGACTGTATCACTCTGGGGTATGAGGAGAGCTCGCCATGAAGTGGATTACGCGGCGCAATGTCAAGGTGGACCGGGTCGCTTGCCCGTGGCTGATCCGCCGGTTCGTCGATAAGGATGCTCGATTCCTGTTCGTGGAGGAAGCGCAACTGCTGGAGTCCGCCCGTCGCGAAGACGCGATTCCGTTCGACGCGCCTCGCATTCCTGAAATCAAGCTCAATCACAGAGGCGAACGCTGCACTTTCGAGGCGATCCTCGAAGACTATCAACTGCGTGATCCTGTCCTCGCCCAGTTGGCATTGATTGTTCGTGCCGCAGATGTGAAAGGACAGGAACACTCAGCCTCCGAAGGCATTGGATTGCGCGCCCTCGCGGAAGGGTTCTCCGCCATGGGTTTATCCGATGGGGACCGTCTGGCGCGGCAATTCCCTGTGTATGACGCGCTCTACGAATACGCGCGAACGAAGGGAAAGTAGCAATGCGCAACCACCGGGACCGGTTTCTGATTTACTCGGCAGCGCTGCTGCGCGCGCTGGGAGTCGGACTGCTGGGGGTGTTGTTGGGCATCGTCCTGTTCCGCGCCGGTGCATCGTCACTACAAATAGGCTTCGTGATTGCCACAGGGATTGCAGGCGGTGCAGCCGCCACTACCGTGGTCAGCTTCTACGGAGACAAATTCGGAAGACGGCGCACTCTGGTTTTCCTTTCGCTACTGGCTGCGCTGGGCGGAATCGGCCTCGCCCTTACCCCGCGTTTCTCCGTGCTGCTGGCGATTGCCTTCGTAGGAATGCTGAACGGAACGGGAACCGATCGCGGCGCCGCCTTTGTCGTGGAACAGGCGGTCCTGCCGGGACTGGTATCCGATACGCACCGAACCTGGGCGCTCTCCTGGTACAACGTCGTACTCGATAGCGGGAGCGCTCTTGGGGCGCTTGCCGCAGGATTGCCCTTTCTTCTGCAGCGCTGGCTGGCCGTGAACATGGCAGCTTCCTATGCTGGCATTTTCTTTGGATACGCCGCGGTCAACCTGCTGAGCGGAATCTTGTACTGGTTCATGTCGCCGGACGTGGAAGTCGCGCAGTCCACGAGCCAGCCGTCGTTGCATCCCGTTCCCGCGCCGCGCGTTTCTCCCGAAACCAGGAGCATCGTTCTGAAGCTGACCGCGCTATTCTCGCTCGACAGCCTGGGTGGCGGGTTCCTCACCGACGCGCTGGTTTCCTATTGGTTCTTTCGCCGTTTTGGCATTCCCGAACACAATTTGGGCATTCTGTTTTTTGCCCTTCACCTGCTGAATGCCGGCTCTCATCTCGGAGCCGCGTGGCTGGCGAAAAAGTTTGGCCTGCTGAATACGATGGTGTTTACCCATCTGCCGTCCAGTGTCTTCCTGGTTGCGGTGCCGCTCGCGCCGTCCTTCAAGGTCGCGGTTGCGCTCTTTGTATTGCGGGAAGCATTGGCGGAGATGGACGTGCCCACGCGGCAGTCGTACGTTGCCGCGGTCGTCCGTCCGCAAGAGCGCACGTTTGCCAGCGGCGTCACAAATCTGGCTAGAAATGTTTGCTGGGCTATCGGTTCTTCCCTGGCGGGAATGTCCATGCAGAGCATTGCTTTCTCGGCGCCATTGGTTGCAGGAGGAAGCCTGAAGATCGGCTATGACTTCCTTCTGTATCGTGCCTTCCGACACCTCAAGCCGCCGGAGGAGCAGAGATTCACCGGAGAACAAGTTGCGACCCGCAATATTGGTCCGGTAGCACCGAGTGGTTGAATCCCTATGGGAACGAAAGTGGAGGAGTTATGACAATACGACGTTTGATCATTTTCTTCAGGGGAAACCAGTCTATCCGCGAAAGGAGCAGGATATGCGCACAGTAAAGATTGCTATTCTTGCTGCCGTGTTCGTCGGGTTAGCAGGTCTCGTGGCCTGCAACGACAAGGACACGGACGAGCCGCAAACCACGATCTCGAAAGCTCTGGCTGGGCAGCAAACGACCGCTCAGAAACCCGCCGAGAAACCCGATGCCGACGAAGAGGAAGAGGGTGAAGAAGGTCCGGCGACTCCCGCTGCGATGGCCGCCGAAATGCCTGCTCCCCAACAAACCTCGGGTCAGCAGTTCCTTTATAACTTCGATGGCGATGCGTCCGGACAGCTGCCCGCAAAATTCCACGCTGCCCGCACCGGATCGGGCGGTGAAAGCAAATGGGCGGTGCTGGGCGACCCCGCAGCTCCTTCAAAGCCGAATATCGTTGCCCAGACTTCAACGGACCAAACCGATTACCGCTTCCCCCTGCTGATCGCCGACGAGGGATCTTTTCAGAACTTGGAGTTGAGCGTCAGGTTCAAGGCAATCTCTGGAAGCGTTGACCGGGCAGGAGGATTGGTTTTCCGCCTCAAAGACCCGAACAACTATTACGTCGTTCGTGCCAACGCTTTGGAGAACAATTATCGGCTCTATCGCGTGGTAAACGGCAGGCGGAGCCAGTTCGCTGGAGCGAATCTCAAAGTCACCTCGGGAGAATGGCACGAGCTACGGGTGGAGGCTGCCGGCAACAAGATCACTTGTTACTACGACGGCGCCAAGAAGATCGAAGCCACTGACGACACCTTCAAGGATGCAGGAAAGGTCGGCTTGTGGACCAAGGCCGATTCTGTCACATATTTTGACGACTTGAAGGTCACGGCGAAGTAACGGGAGTGAATTGATCAAGGGTCTGAATGCACTGCAAACTGCCCATTTTCGGCCTGATCGCCGCTACCGCGATTTCGGTGCCCCTAAGTGGAGCGCAACCCAATGCCACGTCGCCCAATTGGAGGAGTCAATGAAGATCACAAAGCTGTCATCGATCTGGACATGCACTTTAGCTGCGGTAATCATGCTTGTCGTCTCCCTACCCGCAAACTCTCCGGCCCAGACCACCGGAGACCAGAAGGCGGCAGGGGAATGGAAAACCGTCGAAGACGTCTTCGGATTTCCAGGAGCCAACCTGCCCGGAGGAGTGGTCCGTTTCAACCTGCCGCGCAAGGACCTTCATGTCACCTTGGCCGGCACCGAAATCAAACCCGGTCTCGCCCTCGGCGCTTGGGCGGCTTTCCACCATGTCGGCGACAACGATGCGATGGTGATGGGCGATCTCGTCCTCACCGAAGACGAAGTCGCTCCGGTGATGAAGGCCCTGCTGGACGGAGGGGTCGAAGTCACAGCGATCCACAACCATCTCATCGGCGAATCGCCGAGGCTTATCTACCTTCACATGGGCGGGCATGGTGACCCGATGAAGATGGCCCGGACGATCAAGCACGCGGTTGAGCTAACCAAAACACCTCTCCCCACGGGCAGCGCTGGCACCAAGGAAACCGCGGATATTGGATTCGACGTGGCCACGGTGGAGAAAATCATGGGTCGCCAAGGCAACGTGAGCGGCGGAGTGCTGCACTTCAACGTGCCACGTGCGGAGAAGCTCACCGAAGAAGGGATGGATACACCACCCTCGATGGGGGCCGGCACCGCCATCAATTTCCAGCCCACCGGCAACGGCCGCGCGGCCATAGCTGGGGATTTCGCACTGACGGGGAAAGAAGTTGGGCCTGTTATGAAGGTCTTGCAGAACAACGGTGTTCAAACCCTAGCTCTTCACAGCCATGCGCTGGATGACGTACCCAGGCTCTTCTATATGCACTTCTGGGCGAACGACGACGCCCTGAAGCTCGCCAAGACCCTGTGCAGCGCACTCGACCAGACGAATTCGGCAAAATGAACTCGGAAACCAATTCGGCCGCGCACGAGCCCGTACACGAGCCCACGAGAGTGTCCCTCCCTCAATTCGTCGGATATTTCCTGTGGCTCGGGACCGTGGGCTTCGGCGGACCAATTGCCCTCGCCGGACACATGCAGCAAGACCTGGTGGATAGTCGCGGCTGGGTTCGCAAGGAAGACTACCTCGAGGGTCTCGCGCTGGCGCAACTCGCCCCGGGCCCGCTGGCTGCCCAACTTGCAATTTATCTCGGATACATTCGCGCCGGAGTGCTCGGAGCTACAGTCGTGGGGCTGGCGTTCGTTCTGCCTTCGTTCCTCATGGTGCTGGCGCTCTCGGCAGCCTATGTTCGCTTCGGGGGGCTGCCCTGGATGCAGGGAATGTTTTACGGAATCGGCGCTGCCGTTATCGGGATCATCGCCCGATCCGCCTTCAAGCTGACCAGGCTCACCCTCGCGAAAGACAAGCTGCTGTGGGGAATATTTGCGGTTCTGGCGATCTCCACCGCATGGACCTCACAAGAAATCATCTGGCTCTTTTTGTTGGGCGGGGTTGTCAACGTTGTGGTCAAAGCCTTGCCGGGTCGCCGGCCGGCTCGGGTCGCGGTCTCATTGCTGGTTCCGGTCCTAACCGTGGCAACGAACAACCCGTTGCTGCAAATTTTTCTGTACTTCGCCAAGGCGGGAATGTTCGTATTCGGAAGCGGACTCGCCGTTGTCCCGTTTTTGTACAGCGGCACCGTGCAAGGGCATCATTGGCTGACCGACCATCAGTTCGTGGATGCGGTCGCCGTGGCGATGATCACACCTGGGCCTGTGGTCATCACCGTCGCTTTTATCGGCTACCTGGCCGCTGGAGTGGCGGGGGCGACGGCGGCAGCGCTCGGAATATTCTTGCCCGTCTATCTCGTCGTTGTGCTGCTGGCACCGTCCTACAAACGCTGGGCGAAAAACCCTCAGCTGAATGCGTTCGTGCGAGGAGTGACTGCGGCAGCCACCGGCGCGATTACCGGCGCTGTCGTGGTTCTGGCGCGCCGCTCGCTCTACGATCTGCCTACAATCTTGATTTGTGCTGTCAGTCTTGCCGTACTGTTCCGGTGGAAGGTTCCTGAGCCTGCTCTGATCGCTTGCGCAGCGGTAGCTGGCCTGGTGCTCCGGCACACCTAGAACCCGTTTCCAGGCGGAGTTCGGAGATCCCTTCGACGAC
>JBGPFV010000005.1:0-22114 GCA_041483535.1 Terriglobia bacterium
CAGGCTCACCGCGAAATGCGCGCCCGCCTCGACGCCATGGGCCCGGTCAACATGATGGCTCTCGAAGAGTACAAGGAAACGGCAGAGCGCCACCAGTTCCTCGAAACGCAGAGAAAAGACCTGATCGAGGCGATCGAAAACACCGCCGCCACCATTCGCGAGATCGATCAAGTCTCGCGGCAGAAATTTGAAGAAGCGTTCCACAAGATTAACGAGAACTTCCAAGCCACGTTCCGCAAGCTGTTCGGTGGGGGCCACGGCTTTATGCGCCTAACCGACCTGGAGAACAGCGCGGAGAGCGGCATTGATGTGGTGGCGTCGCCTCCCGGAAAGAAACTGCAGAATGTGCTGCTGCTCTCCGGCGGCGAAAAGGCGCTCACCGCACTCGCACTGCTGGTGGGAATTTTCCAGTACACGCCCAGCCCGTTCTGCATTCTCGACGAAGTCGATGCTCCGCTCGATGAAGCCAACATCGCGCGCTTCACCGACCTGGTGCGCGAGATGAGCGTGCAGACCCAGTTCATCCTGATCACACACAGCAAACGAACCATGAGCATTGCTCCCGTGCTCTACGGCGTAACCATGCAGGAGCCCGGCGTGTCGAAACTGGTATCGGTGCGCTTCGGGGCGGCGTAAGGGGGTGGGAAGATTCGGCCCCGCCTGTGAGGGTCATCGCTCAAACAATGGGTAGCGTAATCCAGCTTACATCGTCCAGCGCAGAATCAAGAGTGTTTGTTGTTTTTCGTCCCACAACGCATCGCACCTGGCAGCTTGCTGCAGGACAAAGCCGAGGTTTCAAAGACGCGTTCATAGCGGAATGCCGGTTTTTGGTAAGGCTTCTTGTTCGCCGCCAGACCAAGCGGATCTACCTGCTTTTCTAAACGAGGTTCCCGCTCCAGACCCATATTCACGAAAGTATATCTTACCGAACACATTCTTCGGCCCGGCGCGCGGGTCGATTTTTTCGAGCGCAAATTTTTTTTACGCTGCATCCTTGACGAACTCAGCATTCCTTGCTTGTATTCCGCAAAAAGCCAACCCCTTTTTTTCCAAAGGCTTCCTCAGCTTTTCCACATCCCCATGCCTTTAAAACCAGCCATAGACAAGGCTTTCGGCTTACACTGGAACTGTCAACTCTTTTCGGTACCACGCCGGCGGGCGCAAACCGCCGGGTGTGATCGAAATCGTTGACAAATCTTCCCCGACAATTAGAATACGCAAGGTTTTTTCCCGGTGAATTTAGCCATGAGCCCCGAAATCTTAGACTCCGTTCTGCTGCGAACGGACTACCCCGAATTGCAGCTTCACGCCAGCGGCAAGGTCCGCGACGTCTACAACCTTGACCAGGACCACCTGCTGTTCGTGGCCACCGACCGCATTTCGGCATTCGACTACGTCCTGGCGACCGGCATTCCGCACAAGGGGCGGGTTCTGACCCAGATCTCGCTGTTCTGGTTCGACTTCCTCAAAGACATTGTCCCCAATCACTTCGTCACCGCCGACGTGAATCGCTACCCCGCGGCCATTCGCCGGCATGCCGACGAGCTCCGCGGCCGCTCCATGATGGTGACGCGGGCCGAGATGTGTCCGGTCGAGTGCGTCGCGCGCGGCTACCTTTCCGGCTCAGGATGGAAAGAGTACAAAGAGACGGGCACGGTCTGCGGCATTAAGCTTCCTCCAGGTTTGAAGGAATCCGACCAACTGCCGGAACCCCTGTTCACGCCGGCCACCAAAGCCAGCAGCGGACACGACATCAACATTTCATTCGAAGAAATGTGTAAGCGGGTCGATCCCGAATTGAGCCGCCAACTCCGGGGTCTGACGTTGCGAATCTACAAGAAAGCCGCGGATTATGCGCGGCAGCGCGGCATCATCATCGCCGACACCAAGTTTGAATTTGGACAGACCGCCCAGGGCATCACCCTGGCGGATGAAGTACTCACACCGGATTCCTCGCGCTTCTGGCCAGCCGACACCTATCAACCGGGCAAGGCGCAGGATTCCTTCGATAAACAGTATGTACGGGATTACCTCGAAGAAATTCGCTGGAACAAACAACCGCCCGCGCCCGCCCTCCCCCAGGAAGTTGCGCGGCGCACCAGCGAAAAGTACCTCGGGGCGTATCGTAGGTTGACGGGACGCGAGTTGGAGATTTAGCCCGCGTGCGCTCGGATCGTTGAGCTTCGCCTTGAACCATGAGCATTGCGGACTGGATCATCCTTGGATTTCTGGTGGTTTCCGTGATCGGGGCAGCCAGCGAAGGCTTCTTTCATGAAGCCTTCAGGCTGGCTGGCTTGGTGGTGGGATACCTGCTGGCCGCCTGGCAGTATCATCGCTTGGCGAACTGGTTCACGCCCCATTTGAAATCGCCGTGGTTAGGCGAAATCGCCGGTTTTCTGATTATTTTTTTCGCGGTTCTGATCGTTGCCGGCATTGCGGGACGAATCGCGCGGTGGGCAATGAAGAAAGCCGGCCTGAGCTCGATTGACCGGATGTTGGGAGCGGTCCTGGGATTGTTGCGGGGCGTCCTGGTGGTGGCGGTTGTGCTTACCGCCATGGCCGCTTTTGCGCCGGCGGCAAAGTGGCTGGCGCGATCTCAGTTGGCTCCGTATTTCCTGGTAGGCGGAAGGGCAGTGATCTGGCTCGCACCGTCAGAATTGCGCCATCGCTTCTACCAGGGCTTGGATTACATGCGGCAGGAGCATTCGACCACCAACAAGACTTAACCGCCATCGTCAGGACAGTCCAGGTAGCGTCGTCAGAATTCGGCAGTGCAGATTCTTAAGCTGTGCAGGTGCGGAAACGAGGCAAGGTGAAAGATCAACTGGAAGCACTCATTCTTCAGATGTACAAAAGCAACATCCTCTACTCGGAAGCGGTTCGGGAGTTTAAGAAACGCTTTATCATGACCGTGCTCGAGGAAAACCGCGGGAATCAGTGCAAGGCGGCCCGGCAATTAGGCATGCACCGGAACACGCTGAGCCGCACTATGCAAGAACTCAAGATTGATGTGCGTCCGTTGCGCGCCGGCGTCAAACGTCCGCCGCGCAGCGCGCGGCCCCTCACGCTGGAGAGAAAACAGGCTCGCTAAGGGTCTCAGGTCTCAGGTTTCAGGTTTCAGGTCTCAGGTTTCAGGTCTCAGGAAAACATTGGCTGAGGAAAATCTCGAACAAAAAAGGGCGGCCCGGATTGGGCCGCCCTTTTCTTCCCAGATCTTCCAGTCTGGCGGTCTTCCTAAGACCTAAGACCTGACACCTGAGACCTTACCTTCAGTGCGCAGCCGGCTTTTTGCGCACACCCGGCTTCGGCTTCGGCACCGATTTCACCAGTAACGCTCCCTGATTCATGGTCATCACAAACGGCTTCGCCACGTAGGAGACCGGCGTTCCTTCGAACTGGAAGTCAGTATCCTCCTTCGGCATCTGCTTCGCGGGGATCACCGCCGACATGGTCAGATCGATATCGGCGCGCTTGGCTTCCACATCGTCCTCGCTGCCCGCCAGTTGCAGTTTGGTTGAGGTCTTGCTTGTGGAGTCGATGCTGATGATATGGGCCGCCATCTGCAGCGGCTTCCCTTTCAGTACGGTCCACACCTTCTCCGCGTCTTCGGGCGTGCCTTCGGAAAGAACCAGTTGCCACTCCGCGAAGCTCATCTCCTCAATCTTCTTCGTCTTCACCAGGGCTGCCGCTTGCTCGGCGGGAGTCGGCGGCACGTACTTCGTGATGGTGAAGCCGGCCGGAGGCAGCGTGGTGGTGGCTGTCTTCGCCAGCAGATCGCTCCATCCTTCTTCGCTGCCGTGGTACTTGACGTATTTGCTCATGCCGAACTTCGCGATCTGTGCCTTGCCCGCGCCCTGCGCCAGATTGGATGCGCGTGCGATGAAGAAAAGCCCGTCCAGGTCTTTTTCCGTCGCTCCCGGCGCCAGGTAGGCAAGCGCCAGCGGATACATGTCGCGCAGAACCGTCGGGTTGGCCGGGTCCCCTTCCACCGAAGCCCGCAGAAACTGCTGCGCCTTGGCATAGTCCTTGGCTTGGTAGGCGCTGATGCCAGCCGCGCCGTTGAAGATGATGGCGGTCTGCGTTTTCAGCTTTTCCCAATCCGCCGCCGACATGCCATCGGGCTTGGTCGCCGTCTGCAGGCACGCCAAGCCTTTTTCGCCGCTCTGGCCGGCGTCGGTGAGGTTCTGTTTCGGGTTCTGGTTCGCTTCCGCCATCGCCCGTTTAGTGTAGGCCAGCAGCGCCAACGCCCGCAGGTTGCAAGGGTTCGCCAGCAAAACCTTCTGCGCCGTGTCCAGCGTCTTGGCCGGATTGTTCGTCTGCTGGTAAGCGCCCATCAACAGTTCCAGCGCGTCTTCCTTCATCACGCTGTTCGGATACTGCGTCAGAAACGCTTCCAGGCCGCTGACCTTGGCCGCGGCGTCCGTTTGCTGCACGGCGCCTACGTACGCGTTATACTCGGCTGGGTCTTTGATCTCTTTTTTCTGGGGAGCGGCTGGAGCGGGTGTGGGATTCTGTGCCGGCGCGGATTGGGTTGGTGCCGTAGTGGTTTGAGCGACGGCGGTAACCGCGGCTACCAGCAACATCGCGAGAAAAATCTTCTTCATTCCTGTGGCTCCTTAATTCTTGGGGAAGATGGAGTTTGATTTCTTGCCCGATTCCGCTCATCCTGGTGTCGGGCTTGCACCATGAACCAATCTTTCTCTGCAACTCACTGTGCAACTCACACTGACTGGCCCCGGGAATCATGGGCCGCCTCAAGACATGCCGCGGCTTAACCATTATTCCGGTGAGCGGATTATAAGGATGGAATCCCGCTAAGGCAAGCGGATTGCTCCCTTTACCTCTTCTGAATGTTAGATGCCGAAACACCCCGTCCTGTCGAAAGGCATCTCACCCTGCATCCTCGATGCACAACCCACCCAATCCAAAATAGAATAGTTCTCTCTCGTTCTTTGCTTGGAGGAACCCTCTCTTGACGAGCACTGCATCCCACCCGCCTCTGGCTGGCCAAGTCGCGGTCGTTACCGGCGCTGGACGCGGCATTGGCAGGGCCATCGCTCTGGTCCTGGCCGAACTGGGCTCGCACCCAGTCCTATGCGGACGTTCGCGCCAAGCCCTCGAACAAACTGCCTTGGCCATCCACAACAGCGGCGGCCAGAATTCCGGAAGAGCTGCTGACAGAAACGCCGGGAAAAGCTCCGTGATCGAATGTGATGTCACCGACCTGCATTCGGTGGAAGCGTTAGCCGAGAGCGTCGAGCGCTCCTTCCACCGGTTGGACATTCTCGTCAACAATGCCGGCATCGGGGTCGCGGCAGGCCCGCTTCATCAGCTTTCGCCCGACCATTGGGACCGCGTGTTGAACACGAACCTGCGCGGCGTGTATTACTGCATCCGCTCCCTGGCGCCGCTCATGATCCAATCCGAATCCCGCAGCGGACACATTATCAACATCTCGTCCCTCGCCGGCAAGAACGCCCTGCCCAACGCAGCCGCCTACGCCGCCTCCAAATGGGGGTTGAACGGATTGAGCTACTCGGTAGCCGAGGAATTGCGCGCTCACAACATTCGCGTGTCGGTCATCTGCCCGGGCTCGGTTCACACCGAGTTCAGTCCGCATCCCGGAAAAAATCCCGGGAAGATGCTGCAAGCCGCCGACGTAGCGCACGCCGTTGCCATGATCGTGACCCAGGCCCCGCAATCCTTCGCCAGCGAAATTCTGCTGCGGCCTACGCAGAAGCCGTAGCCTAATCGGGGCAGGCCGCGGGTCCGCGGGGAGATGGATTCTCAGGATGTCGAGGAAGCCGTTTACCAGGTTAGTCCTTAAACAGATTGTCAAACGCCGCGCGCGCGTCATTCGGACGCTGACTGCCTTTGCTCGACGTTTCCTTTTCGACCATCACGCGTATTGAATAGAGCGAGCAGTCGTTGCGCTTATCTTTGGGCGAGATTCTGGCGGGAATCGGCTGATTGCATTCGAAGCGGCTGGACGGGTCGAAGTGTTCGCACTGTTTGCAGGCATGGAGGTCGAACCCGCACTTCGGACATTGCCCGACGGGATCCGTGAGATTCTGCAGCAATGCGCCGCATTCAGCGCAGCGGGAGACGGTCCTGGTTCCGGGCATGTTGATCGGCCGCGGCCCGAATGTATTCTCTTTCTTGGCCGCCGCGGGCTTCTCCGCATCTCTCTCTCTTTTCGGTCCCGCGCCGGAATCCTGGTATCCGCGTTGCCGATACTTGCGGTCGGACAAAAAACGCCTCCTGAAAAACGCCTCATTCTCCGCTTTTGGCGCGTCCCGCACAAGAGGCTCTTTCGTGCTACCCGGGGAACCGGTTGGAGGAGAGCCGGACGTCACCGCCCGCCCGGACCCTTCGCCTTCCCCCTCGGCTTCGCTCGGGGCTTCGGCAAGGCAGGGCAGGCTCGCGAGGCGTCCTTCCTCCACCGCAGGGCGCCGTGAATTGTCTTTCGCAAATCAGGGTGCTACCATCCGATAAACAGAGAAACGGAGGAGGTAGTTATGGCGGATCGTGATGGCAACGGTTTCTTATGGTTCCTGGCGGGTCTCGGAGTGGGAGCAGTGGTCGGTGTCTTGTATGCGCCGAAGTCGGGCGATGAAACACGCGATGCTCTTCGCGCCAAGGCGCAGGAAGGCAGCGAGCGAGCGCGGGCGCAAGCTCGCCGGGCACGCGAACAGGCGAGTGACTGGGTGGATCGCGGACGCGATGTGCTCAACCAGCAGAAAGAGCAGTTCCGCTCCGCTTACGAGGCTGGCCGTCAGGCCTATCACGAGACGACCGCGGCCGGGGCAGAACCGCCCAAGTAGTATCTAGCAGACTGCGAAGTAGCCTCAAGATTAGTATCCAGGCGATCTCGAGTTCGTACAAAGCATATATCGAGATTCGTATCAGGGTATCGCATGAGCGATACCGACTCGTATCAGGGTATCGCTTTAGCGATACCGAAAGCTCTTCGAAATCAGAAGCCCCTTTAGGGGCTGGGCGGCGGCGTTAGTTTCCGCAGCCTGTCAGCGCAGCAGGAGCAGCCATGGATGACAACCTCCTAAGAATCTTTATTGCGGTCACGACTTTCGCGGTCGTGGTCCAGGCGGGAATTCTGGTGGGCCTTTACCTCGCGGTCCGCAAGAGCACGGCCAAGATGGAAGCGCTTGCCACCCAAGTGACGAGCAAGGCTCTGCCTACGATGGAGACAGTGCAGAGCATGCTGGTGGAAATGCGCCCCAAACTCGACGTCATGACCGTCAACCTCTCGGAGTCAAGCACGCTGGTGCGCAATCAGCTTGGCCGCTTCGACGCCGCGCTCACCGATGCTCTCGATCGCACCCGGCTGCAAGTCATCCGCGCCGATGAACTGCTGAATCGCACCATGGACAAGGTCGAGGAGACCAGCGATGCCGTCCACAAAACCGTGCTCTCTCCGCTGCGCCAGGTCAACGGACTGATGAGCGCGATCAGCACTGGAGTCGAAGTCTTCCTCGGCCAGAAACGGCGCCAGCCGAAAAACGGCGCGGGCGTCCCGCAAGACGAGATGTTCATTTAGAAGGTATCGTGTGGGGACGGGGCTTCGCCCCGTCCAAGCGGGGCGAAGCCCCGCTTCCACACTATTCTTCTCCGCCGCCTGCCACTCGCTCACTTCTCACATCGGGCACGTAGATGGAGTGGACGTTCTGTTCCGCCGCCAGCTTCTGGAACGTCGTGATATCCGCATTCCGCACCTGTTCCCAGCGCGCCAGTAATTCGTCGGTCTGCTTTTTCAGCTTGTCGAATTCCCGGTACTGCGCCTCGGTCGGAGACGAGTCGGCGAAGCCAGCCACGGCCATGGAGAGAAACGCCAGCCTGGTGTCGATTCCCGGCGCGTAGGCAAGGGAATCCTCACTGGCGCTGATTTTGAAATTAATCAACGGATCGCGAACCGCAATCAACTTTGCGTCCAGCGCACTGGCGCCATCGAACAAGGCCTTCATGGAATCGCCCGGCACCAGTCGCTTCTTGAGCCCTTCCAACTGCTCACGCACGTCCTGGATTTGGTTCACCGCCTCGTGCACGCGACTGACCTGCTCGCGCAAGTCCATCTCGAGCTTGAACTGTTTCTCCAGATCGCTCTCAGGAGTGGTGACGCGCGGATCCAGCTTCACTTCGAACGGTGCCGTTTCACTCTTGTCATTGGCCGTCAAGCGGACCTGATAGTGGCCCGGCAGCGCCAGGGGCCCGCGCGCGCCGTCGTTGTATTCCCACAGAAAATAGCCCGGAACGCGATTCGCCGCCTCGTAATGCAGATCCCACACGAAACGATTCAGACCGTCTTCCAGCTTGATCTGCTTCTCCGGCTTCTTGTCGTCGGGGTCGAGCGGTTCTTCGAGCGGCACGGCTTTACTGCTGGAGTAGGTGCGGATGACACCGCCCGCTGCGTCCAGGATTTCAAGTTTCACTTCCTGTTTCACTTCCGGCTTCGGCGCTTTTTTCAAGTAGAAATAAATCGCCGCGCCGTTGGGCGGATTCTTTCCCTCAAAAACCCATCGCGCCGGGGCTTCTCCGGTGTGCACGCGGTAGGCCGTCGCGGGCTGGTAGAGGTGCATGTCTTCCGCGGCAACCGAGCCGGCGAACTGGCGCAGCGGCGAGACGTCATCCAGTATCCAGAACGAGCGACCGTGCGTTGCCACGACCAGATCGTCGTTCTTCACGACCAGGTCGTGGACCGGCGTGATCGGCAGGTTGATTTGCAGCGAGCGCCAGTGCGCCCCGTCGTCGAACGAAACAAAGACGCCCTGCTCGGTTCCGGCATAGAGCAAGCCTTTCTTCTTCGGGTCTTCGCGGACGGCGCGCACAAAAGCTCCATCTGGAATTCCAGTTGCAATGCGGCTCCAGGTCGCTCCGTAGTCGCTCGTCTTGTAGATGTAGGGCGCGAGATCGTCACTCTGATGGCGGTCCACCGCGACGTACGCCGTACCCGCATCATGCGGAGACGCTTCAATCAAACTGATGCGGCTCCATTCCGCCAGATCGACGTTCTTGGGCGTGACGTTGGTCCAATTCTTCCCTTCATCCCGCGTGATCTGGATCAAGCCGTCGTCGGTGCCCACCCAGATCAGGCCTTTCGCCAGAGGCGAGGGAGCAATCGAAAACACCGTGTCGTAATATTCGGTCCCGGTATCGTCCACCGTGATCGCGCCGCCCGAAGGCTGCTGTTTCGTTTTGTCGTTGCGCGTCAGGTCGCCGCTGATCGCTTCCCAGTGGGTTCCGCCGTCGCTGGTTTTGAAGACCCGTTCGCCTCCGTAGTAAATCGTGTTCGGGTCCTGCGGAGAGGTCACGATCGGCGCCGTCCACTGAAAACGGTGCTCGAGTCCCGCCGCACCGCTCCCATCCGAGAGTTCCGGCGACACAGCAATGCTCTTGACCTGGTTCGTGCGCCGGTCGAAACGCGTGAGGTTGCCCTGATAGTCGCCGGCGTACACAATGTTCGGGTCGGCCGGATTGGGCGCAATGTATCCCGCTTCTCCGCCTCCGACCTCGTACCAGTTGTCGCGGCCAATCGCGCCGTCATCGCTGCGGCTGGCAATCGCCACGGTGGAATTATCCTGCTGCGACCCGTACACGTAGTAAGGCGTCCGCGTGTCGGTGATGACGTGGTAAAACTGCGCCGTCGGCTGATTGTCTTCGCGGGTCCACGACTTCCCACCGTCGAGGCTCACCGTCACGCCACCGTCGTCCGAAGCGATCATGCGCTTGGTATTCTTGGGATCGATCCACAATCCGTGGTTGTCGCCGTGCGGAACCTTAATTTTATTGAAGCTGTGCCCGCCGTCGGTGGATTTAAAGAACTCCACGTCCAACACGTACACCGTATTGGCATCCTGCGGATCGGCGACGATGTGCATGTAGTACCACGGGCGCTGCACCAGTCCGTGGCTGCCGTTTACCAGTTCCCAAGTGTCTCCCTCATCGTCGGAGCAGTAGAGCCCGCCTTCCTTGGCTTCGATCAGCGCATACACGCGCTCCGAGTTCGCCCCGACCGCCAGCCCGATGCGCCCGTAGGGCCCCTTCGGAAGCCCGTGCTCGTTCTCCTGCAGCCGTTTCCAGGTGGTGCCGCCGTCGGTCGAGCGATACACGCCGCTGCCCGGCCCTCCGCTGGCGAGCGACCATGGAGTGCGCCGAGTCTCCCACAGCGCGGCAAATAAAATGTTGGGGTTTTGCGGATCGAAAACCACATCGATCGCTCCCGTGTTCTCGTCTTTGTAGAGAACCTTGTCCCAGGTCTTACCGCCATCCGTGGAACGGAAAACACCCCGTTCCAGGTTCGGACCAAAGGGATGCCCGAGCGCCGCGACAAACACAATATCCGCATTGCGCGGATTCACGATCACTCTGCCAATCGCACGCGAATCCTTCAACCCAACGCTCTTCCAGGATTTTCCGGCGTCCAGCGATTTCCACACGCCGTCACCCTGCGAGATGTTTCCGCGAATGCAAGCTTCCCCGGTCCCCACATACACGACGTTAGGATCGGACACCGCGACCGCGATACTGCCGATCGAAGGCGCTCCATCCTTGTCAAAAATCGGGGACCAGGTGTTCGCGCCGTCGGTCGACTTCCACACGCCGCCACCGGTCGCGCCGAAGTAGTAGGTGGTCGGGTCGCCGGGAATTCCCGCTGCCGTAAGCGAGCGGCCACCACGGAACGGGCCGATCGAACGGTACTGCATTCCCCGGAACAGCGGGTCGCCTTCCTTCTTGTCGTCTTTGTCGTCTGTCGGCGATGGTGCGGAAGCGGCGGGCGCGCTCTTTTGCGCAGCCTCCAACTTGCGATTCCGCTCTTTTGGCTGGGAGAAAGTTAGCGTAGTCAGGAACAAGACGAACAAGGCAAGCATGGCGACGCGCACACGCAGTCTTTGGATCATGAAACGGATCATGAATTCATGGGCCCCGAAAAAAGAATTTGCGTTCGTTCCATGGTAATGCCAGAAGCGCGAAAGGTACACACCAGAACCTCACCACGGAGGCACGGAGACACGGAGGGAGGGCTTGTCTACATGACTCATGGTCGAGTTGTAGGTGCACTGCAAACAAGCGAGCATGAATTCGCTTTTCTCCGTGTCTCCGTGCCTCCGTGGTGAGCATCGCTCGGACCCATCGAAAGTTCGCGTCGATTAAGGACGCACCCCCTCCCAACCACGTACCCGCGTAGTCAACACAACCAAGCGCGAAGTATTACATCATTCCTACTGTCGCCGCCTAGAATGTTTCAAACATTTCTCCACATTCTTGTTTGAAACGGAACGGGCTCAGAATGCAGCAGCAGTTCACGTCCAACGAAGTGATCGCCCTGACCGGAATCACCGCCCGCCAGCTGCAATGGTGGGACGAACGGGGCATCGTGGCGCCCGGCCGCCAGGGACACCGCCGTATCTATACCTGGGACGAACTGGTCACTGTGGCTGTCATCTGCCAGCTTCGCCGGCGAGGCTTCTCCCTGCAGCGCATGCGCAAGGTGATCCGGTTCCTGCAACAGGAATTCGGCACCAGCCTTGCCGCTACGGTCGGCGCGTCTTCCGAGCATCACCTGCTTACCGACGGCACTCATCTTTTTCTGCGCACCTCGGCGCGGCAGGTTGTGGACCTGCTGAAGAACGCCCGGCAACCCATGTTCGACATCTGCCTGAGCGACGAAGTGCGCCGGGTTCGGGCGGAGATTCAGGCGCGTAAAAAGTCCGCGGTTTCAGAACGGGGCGGGCGTTTACGCCGGGGTCGGAGGGCGTAGCTCAGGAGCGTAACTCAGTGGGCGTAAGCAGAGCGTAAACGGAGGGCGGGGAGGCACATGATGATCGGTGAATTGAGCATTATCAACGAGTGGATTCCCGAGCAAATGGAACCCGGCACCGTGTTCGTGTTGGAGAACGCGGGCGAAGTAGGAGAGAGGGAGGACCCCTATTGGGCGGTGCTCTCCTGCCCTGCCTGCGGCACGCTGGGCTTGATTACCCGTAAACAGATGGCAGGACTCCTGCCGACAATCTGCGGCTCCTCGCAATGCTCTGCGCAATTTTTTATCAAGGACGAGGAGATCACGGCGCGGAAGCCGTTCTAGCATGTTGGTTTGCGGAAGATGCATACTCGCGATATCGCAATTCGTTTGCTAGTCTCCACGCTCTGCGCGTTCAACCTATTCACAATTGCTTGGATTGTGTGGGGTTTCCTCACACCGGGCGACTTTTTTGCAAACGGGAGTGCATTGCTGATACCCAGTTTAGGAGCGGTCAGTTTAGTCGGTCTCTTTGCAGGCTATCGCGCCTCTGGCCGTTGGCGGATCCTCATACTTGCGGCCAGCCTCGCCAGCTTTGGTTTCTGGATTTTCGTTCGAAACGGCTGGTGGGCGCATGGACCTCGTTGGCGGCAGCCAACTTCTCTCGGAATTCCGCTCTCTGGCGACATTGGATCACGCGCAGCAGTCAGACGCAGCACGCCGCGTCTCTAGACGTACAACTTCCTTGCCCTTCAGTCGCGGAAGGCGAGTCATACTGAAATCTGCTGAATACCAACGAGTTCGAGCGATGGGGCGGCTTCATTGTACTGCAAGCAAAGAAGAATAACTTCCCGCACTCGTTTCATCAGAGTATCGAGATTCTTGGCTTGAGTGTGGCAGCCTCGCAGGGCGGGAACGGTAGCGACGTAGTAGTCCGCTTCATCTCGTTTCGTTCGATAACAACCGTGAATTTGCGCTGACCTTTCACGTGCTGATGTTGGCACGGCAAGAAAGGCCCATAGCGAATCCAGAATTACTGTGACCCCAGGCAGACGCCGAACTGGGCTCGGCGGTGACGCTGGCGAAAGCAGGTCCTTCGCTTCGCTCAGGATGACAAATTGAAAAGGGATTAGTGCGGCTGGCTGTTACCACCGGCAACTGCCGAGCTGCGCTCGGCTTGGACGGGCGAGGACGCCCGTCCCTCCACAAACTTGGACGGGGCGGAGCCCCGTCACCACACGGGTATCTACGTCTTCGGGACTGAGAACTTCACCGGAACTTGCTCGACTATCTCGATATCAAATCCTTCGAGCGCGGCGACTCTTCTTGGGTGATTGGTCAAGAGCCGAATGCGCTTCAAGTTCAGGTCGGAAAGGATCTGCGCTCCCAGCCCGATCTCGCGATGAATCTTGCGCTCGCTTTCGGGCAGTGACGGCAGGCGGCGTTCCCGGTGAAACGTTAGAAACGACTGCTCCCCGATCTTTTCCGCCGTGAATCCTTTGGACGTCTGGTGCAGGTAGATCAATGCGCCCCGATTCTCCGCGGCGATCATCTGCAGCGAAGTATCAAGCGTCTGATGGCAATCGCAGCCAGTGGCGCCGAAAACGTCACCCAGCAGGCAATGTGCGTGCATACGGACCAGAACCGGCGTCGACGAATCGCTAACGTCTCCCCGAATCAGTGCCATGTGCGATCCGCCACCGTCCACTTCACTCTCGTACGCGATCACGCGGAATTGCCCATGCTTGGTCTCCACCATCGCCTCGCCCACGCGATGCACGTAACGCTCATGCTGCATCCGGTAGCGGATCAACTCCGCCACCGTCAGCATTTTCATTTCGTGTTGGCGGCAGAACTCGGTCAGGTCGGGCACGCGAGCCATGGTGCCGTCGTCTTTCATGATCTCGCAGATGATTCCAGCCGGAACCATGCCTGCCAGCCGCGCCAGATCCACGGAAGCTTCGGTCTGTCCCGCGCGCACCAGCACTCCGCCCTTGCGCGCGCGTAGCGGGAACACGTGCCCCGGCCGCGCTAAATCCGATGGCCGCGTGGCCGGATCGATGGCCGTCCGAATGGTGTACGAGCGGTCATACGCCGAAATTCCCGTGGTCACGCCGGCGCGAGCGTCAATCGCCTCGCAAAAAGCAGTCCCGTACTGCGACGTGTTCTCGCTGGTCATGGGGCCGATGCGCAGGTGGTCGAGCCGCTCTTCAGTCATCGCCAGGCAGACCAGGCCGCGTCCGTACTTGGCCATGAAGTTAATGGCTTCGGGAGTAACCTTCTCCGCCGCCAGCGTGAGATCGCCTTCGTTCTCGCGATCCTCGTCGTCGATGACGACGATCATCCGCCCCGCGCGAATCTCTTCAATCGCCGTGGGAACATCGGTAAAGGGTGATTTAGGAGTCATAAGAACCTACGCAGCGTTTGCATCGCGCCGGTTCGGCGGCGCCACGCCGTTCTCCACGCCATTGTCTGCCATCCGAAACAGATTCTTCAGCGCCCGCGTCATCGCCCGCACCACCCAGTGCATCACAACCACGATCACAAAGAGAAAGGCGGCCACAATCAGAGCCGCCGCAATCGGGTGCCGGGTAGCAAGCCAGGTTAGAAACACGGCGAGCGCGTCTTCACCAGCGCTGAGTGCGATGTTTGAAACCGGCTCTGGCGACGGAGTCACGGCCACACGCGCCGCCGTCTTGCCTCCATGCGCCGCCAAGGCGATTGCCCCGCCCGCCAGCGCCGCCAGCAACTGCTTTTCCGGCGAAAGCTGCGACGTCGCGCCGTAGGCGATCAAGGCCGCCACAGGAACTCGCACAAAGGTGTGCAGGGCGTTCCAGAACAAATCAAACGCCGGGATTTTGTCCGCGAAAAACTCAATCGCAAACAGCGTGCAAGAGGCCGCAATTACCCACCAACTGGATAGCAGGTGCAGCCCGGAAGGCAAATCAAGGCCGGCATGGGCCAGCAGTCCGAGTGTGGCCACCGTGGCATACAGGTTGAGCCCGGCCGCGAAGCTCACCGCCACCATCAAACCTATCAGTTCGGACCCGCCAAACTTCATGCCAGTCAGCATATCCGCACTCGGCCTCTCCGCCAACACCTTGCACAATAGGAAAAGGCCGCCTCACGGCGGCCCTTTCCGTAAACGTCGTTCCAGAACCCCATGTCCCCGAGGTTACAGGGTGGATTCGATTTCAAAACCCCAAGCTTCCAGCAAGGGCTCGGGAATGTACTTGGAATTCTTATTGCGACGCGCCCATTCCCGCAGCCGTGTAGACCGCAAATACTGGTCGGGGGAGAGCTTGTACTCGTGCACAACCTGCTCAAATTCGGTGATGGTGGGCGTAACCGGCCCGATGGGCTCAGGCTTACCCCAGTTGGGATTTCCGCGTCGCTTAGCCATGAAAATTATACCCTCTTGTGGAATAAAGACTTTTTAGGCCTCTATACTCTTTGATTCCAATCATCGCCCAAGGGATTCACCCGCAAAAAGGCAAAACAATCCACAAATTCTGGCCCCCTCGGCCCTATGGAAGCTATTGATAATAATAGGTTTTTCTACGGAAGTCAATAGAAAAATTGGACTCCTTCTCTCAATTTTATTATCCCCTTTGCGCACAGCCACTTGCAGTTCCCGCCCCCCAGCAGCACCCGGGGCAGCTCGATCGGCGGTGTCAGGTCGACCAGTTAGGGACGTAGCTCGTGCTAGTGAACGACGATCTTCCAGCCGATAGCACCAAAAAGGCCACCATCTGGGAAAGGCACCCGGGGCAAGACGTGACCGGGGTAACCGGAAGACCGGGCCATGGCGTTGACCACGGAATCTCATAGACTTAGAGTGCAAGTGGGGAGGAGCTGGCGATTTCTACCTAAACCAGGCGCTCGCGAAATCGGTTTCGCGAGGCCTTCACCACGATCCGCCACGGAAGAGCCGGGTGCACGCAGAAACCGACCGAAAGCGTGATTCAAAGTATGAGCTTGAAGTCTCTGCTACTGAGTTCCGACGAAAAAACGGTGCGCGTCCTGCGCCGGGTCCTGAGCGACCTGGAAATTGACGCCGAGCACTGCACCAGCGCGGACGAGGCCATCCGTCGCATCACCCGCCAGCGTTTCGAAGCCATCATCGCGGACGGGGCGAAGGCGGAGGATGCGGGCAGCTTGTTGCGCGCGGTCAGAGCCGCTCCCGTCAACAAGCGAGCCCTCACGGTCGTGCTGGTGGAAGCTCCTGTCGGACTCAAGGGCGGATTCGAATTGGGCGCCCATTTTGTCCTCCATAAACCCCTGGCGGTCGAGCGCGCCAAAGCCAGCTTTCGCGCGGTTCGAGCCATGATGAAGCGGGAACGGCGGCTGCAGCTGCGGGTCGCGGTGCAAATTCCGGTCGAGTGTTGCGGCTGGGGCTCGCGCCGCTACAAAGCCGAGACCCTCGACCTCTGCGAAGGCGGCATGGCGATCCAGTTCTCGGAACGCGTCACGAAAGAGAACTCGCTCCGCTTCTCATTCGAATTGCCGGGCATGACGTCGCAAGCCATGGGCCACATTTTCGAAATCCATGGTGAGGTGGCATGGGAAGGCGACGGTGCCCGGGCCGGTGTCCGCTTCACGAACGCCACCGACGAGCAGCGCAACGCCCTTCGCCAGTGGTTAAACACCCAGCTTCCCGAGCCCGAGCCGGACGACCCACCCGTGACCTGCCGCCTCACCGACCTCAGTCTCGGCGCCTGCTATCTCACGACCAACTCACCCTTCCCCAGGCGCACGCGGGTCATCCTTAAGATCAAGACCGCCGCCTTCGAAGTCCGCGCCGGCGGCATTGTACGGGTCGCACATCCGGAATTCGGAATGGGAGTGGAGTTCCTCCAGTCCACCACCGACCAACGCGATCAGTTTCTCCGCATGATCACGACTCTGCGCACCAACGGGATTAGGTCTCCCGAGCTTCAAGTCGAACCCGACGAACTGGAAAGACCAGCATCCGACAATAGCGTGCCGTTGTTCCAGTCTTCCGAAACCGATGATTCCGGAACCGAAGACACACTCGTCGATCTGTTCCGGAACAAGTTTGAGGCGCCCGTCGAAGCCTTTCTGGAGCAAATGCGTGCCCAGCGTCACGCCAACGAGTCGCAGGCGGCGAAGGCGTCGTCGTAGCAGGCTGCGGAAAAACTCCGATTTTGACTTCGTTTGAAGGGGCGCGGCTTCAGCCGCGCCGTAAGCCCCGCAAAATCAAGGGCGTCTTTAGCCGCTGACGCCAAAAGCGGCGCGCATCCAGAGTTTTTCCGCAACCGGTTAGACTTCGCCCCACTTTCTCTTACCCTTCGGGAATAAACTCACTCACCGTCCCGCGCTGCAGCAAATACGCTCCCGGCCCCTGCTGTCCGCGAATCGAACGGCAGAACTCGGCCACAAAGAATCCCGCTTTCACGGCCTCGCGGAACGCCCACCGCGTCGCGTCGCGCCACTCTCGCGCCAGTCCCATGTCGGCGCGCTCGACCTCCAGAATGTCGCCCGGAATTTCAATGCTCACGCGCTGCCGCGCCAGCGACTCGGCCAGATCGGCGCGTCCCGGTTTTCCGCTGGGATCGAAGCGCACCAGCGGAGCCAGCAGTCTGAGGGCATCGAGCGTCTCGACTCTTGCGTCTTTACCCTGCGATCGCCCCGCCAGCCGATCCCGCACCCGCCGCGAATTCAGGATCCACCGCACCCACAGCCGGTCGGTTCCGTTCCGATGCAACATGCTGGAGGTTTCCGGCCCGTAGAAGTCCACCTTATACGTATCGGAAACCACGCCCAGCTTGGAAAGGTTGAAGTGCGCGTTCCGGCTTTGCAGCGGATCGAAGGTCCACGTCATCTCGTGAACGCCCATGGCCATGGCCCGCTCGCGCTGCGCTTGCTTCAGCCGCGAGCCCAGATTGAGATGCCGATAAGCATCGAGCACCGCCAGCATGTGCGAGTGGATGGTCGTCTGCCCGTGCTCGCGGCCGAGAAATCCGAAGGCGAAGCCGATTAACTTCTCCTTGTCGAAAGCCCCAACGAAGATGTTGCCTGCCGTCTTCAAGGCAATGGCCAGCGTCAGGGGCAAGGTGTCATCGTCCGCCATCCCCCAGACTTCTCTCTCCACCGCCTTCAACTGGCTGAGGTCGTCGATGCTTTTGAGGTCGCGGATTACAATCTGTTGCGCGAGGCCGCGAGACATCATGGTTGGCCCTTCGCGCGCTTTGAGTTCTTTTTCCCAGACATATATCTGCGCACAACGCCTGCGCTGAAGAGAACCCATCGTGTACAGCACGGGTTGCTTACTTGTCAACAGCAATCGAATGCGGCCAGTACTCTAACTTCTTCAACCACCAAGGACACCAAGGAACACGACGGTGTTTGCCCCCCAAGGTTTCCTTCGTGATCCTTCGTGTCCTTGGTGGTTATCGCTTTCCCTCTTCCACCATTCCAGCCCGCACGCCCATTCCACGCATCTTACTCTGCATGCTACTCTCGAATCCGGAGTCGACTACTGCCGTGAAACCGATTACCAAGCTTCTGCTATTGATCGCCCTGATCGTGCTGGGAAACTCCCTGCTGCTGGCCGCCGATCGCGGCGTCCTGGTCCGCGAGGCCGTCATCTACTTGTCTCCCGATACAAATTCCAGCAAGCTCGGCCAGGCCGAACGCGGACGGGAACTGATTCTCCTCGACAAAAGTCGCAACTGGCTGCACGTGGAAGCACTGCTGGGCTTCGCGCAAACTCCCGACCCCGCTTTTGTCGAAGACGAAGACCTCGAGGGCAAGACCATCAGCGGCTGGGTTCTCGATACCGGCGTCGTCTGGGCGTCGACTGCCAACGGCGACCGCATCCTGTTCGGCGCCGCCGCCGATTCTGAAAACGAGGCCAGCCGCCGCCGCGGACGCCGCGGTGCTGCCCATGACGCCTTGCGCCTCTATCGCCGCGTCTACGATTTGTTCCCCAACGCTCCCCTCGCCGGCGAAGCCCTCTACCGTGCCGCCGACATCAAGTGGCAAATTGACAAAGCAGATCTGCAATCCCGCCCTTCCGCCCGCGAGAAAGAATCCTACCTTCGCTCCGGCATTGATGAGGAGTCCATGAAACACGTGATGAAGAAATTCCCCAACACCAAGTGGGCCCAACTCGCCGCCTTCCACTTGATCGACAATAAACTCTGCGGCGACTGGCAGGGCTCTTCCAAGTGTCCCGACAAGGAAGCCGACATTTACGAAAAATACGTGAAAGAACACCCCGACTCTCCCGCCGCTCCCGAAGCGCTCTACAACGCCGCTTCTCGCCGGGCCGCCCTGATCGAGATTTATAAGGTGGAAGAACAACCCAAAAAGTCCGAGCAATCGAAGAACTCGGCCATGGCGCTCGCCCAGCAGCTAATCTCCCAGTATCCGCAAAGCGACTGGTCGTCCCGCGGACAAACTTTGCTGTTCCTGGTGCAGCAGGGAGTACCGACCTACGGAAACGCAATGCAGTAGTGGAGCGCCGGGCGTCCTCGCCCGGCCCGACGGGCGAGACGCCCGTCACTCCACCGTAGAACTCATCGGACGGTCAAGGCAGCAGGCGCCTCTCCCAGTTTTCCCTCGCGAAAAGCGCGCACGTAATTCTTGCAGTGCACATCACGGCCCAGCAGCGCTTCGGTCGCGATGATGTTCATCATTAGCTGCTGGTCCCGAGGATCGACGATGGCGGCATCGAGGCCGTGTGCCATCAGCAACAGAAGGAAGGTCTCGTTCAGCAGCTTGCGAACCGGCAGGCCAAAGGAAACATTGCTGACGCCGGCACTGATGTGAACTCCCGGATACCTCGCCACAATCTGGGCAACGCTCGCCAACAGGTTCTTGCCATGCGGGCCGGTCGCCAGAGGCATCACACAAGGGTCAACGTAAATATCGTCGAGGGCAAAGCCCTCCGCGGTGAGGCGATCGACCAAACGGCTGGCGGTCGAAACTCGATCCTCCACGCCGTTTGGCATTCCGCCTTCCGACAGGCATAGGGCGATAATCTTGGGACGGTGTTCCTTGAGCACGGGCAGCATTTTCCAACGCGCGGGTTCGTCGCTGATCGAGTTAACCATCGGCCTCTGCTTGCAGCGGGGAAGCGCTTGCATCAAGGCTTCCGGATCGGCGCTGTCCAGGCAGAGAGGAATGTCCACCACCGCTTGCACCAGGTCCACCAGCCAACTCAGAAGTTCCACTTCCTGTTGCGGGAGTCCCCCGTTCACATCCAGCATGTGGGCTCCGGCACTGGCTTGCTTTCGCGCCAGGTCCCGGAAGAACTCCTCGTCCCGCTTTTCCGCGGCTTCGCCGACTTTCTTCCGCGTACAGTTGATGAGTTCTCCAATGATCAGCATGGTTTCGTCTCCTTCGGGGGCTCCTCGTCGACGGGAATCCCGAGATCAATTCTCTTGCCGAGGTTATCCAGTCCCGCGAAGCGGTTGGCCAAAGCGTTCGTGCGGTCCAGGCGCCAGTCGCGCGGAGGAACCAGCACGTGGGCAAACTTCCTGGGGTCATCGCCCATCGCCAACGCGCCGCGGTAGATGAGATTCCAGATGCAGGACAGGTCGGCACGAGCCTCACAGTTGCCGTCCACCCGCGAGCCTCCGCACGGACCGTTGCGCAATTCCTTGTAGCACCCCTGCATCGAGCACCCGGCATAGTTGAGATGGTCCTGGATGCAGTCTCCACAACTGACGCAGCCTAAAGTTGCCTTCCGGTAAAGAGTCGCAGGTTCCAGCAACCGGTACCATAAGCCGTGCCGCCAAGAATTGTTTTTGCCGGACTGGACTCCAGCTTTCAGTTTCCCTGCGAAGAGTCGCGCGCCGAACGTGCCCTGTTTGATAAAGTGCCGGTGCACTTTCTCGGACAGGCGTTGCACCCATGACGGATGAGGCTTGACGCCGGTGACCTGATAGGCGGATGCGCCGTCGCTGAGACCGTCGCCGCCCTGGGGCAAAAGGTAAAACTCGTTTGGGATCGGGAATACGAGGTCATCGATCCGCCCGCGCCAGTTCTTCCCAATCGCGGCCGCACCCTCAATGATGGTCATGAAATCTTTGTGCGTGAGGCCGAATCCGCCAATATGGGCGCCGGCAAAGCCGAGGTCTTTCACCGCAGCCACCATCAGCGCGGCGCGTTCCAGCCTCTGCGGTTTCTTTTCCCGCTCCAGTCGTTGAATGAGTTCGTCCGCGATGGCGCAGCCCGCCAACTCGCCCGCCTGCATCAACCGCGCGATTTTCGCTGTCGGTACATAGACGTTCGCCAGCACGGGTACATGGCCCAGACCCTCCCTGCCCATGTACTGCTTTAACTCGTAAAGCTTGCGCAGGTTATATCCCAGCTGAGTAATGATGTACTGCGCGCCCGCCGCTACCTTCAGCTGCAGCTTGTAAAACTGCATCATCAGATCCGGTTCGCGGACCTTGAAGGGATTCACCACTGCGCCGGCAAAGAAATCGAAGGGCGTGGTACGTGCGGTTTTTGTCCCCTGGCTGTATTCCAGACCGCCGCGCAAGGCGCGAAGCAGCCAAAGGATGAGCACGGAATCCAGGTCGTAAACCGGCTTCGGCTTGCCGGCGAATCCCTCTTTCTGCGCATCGCCGGTCAGGGCCAGGATATTTTCCACGCCGAGGCGCGCCAGCGCGTGAATCCGTGCCTCCAACGACAAGCGATTTCCGTCTTTGCCCGTGAGATGCGCGATCGGCGTGAGCCCGTGCTCAAGCACGTAGGCAACAAAAGCCTCCGGCGGCAGCGCGGGATTGCCTCCCGGAAGATCCGTCAAGCCAATAGCCTCGATCCCATGCTCCTGCTGTGATGCTTCTTGCACGAAGACTTCCGCCTCCACCGCGCTGTGATCCCGCCCCAGTACGAGTTCGGCCGTGCACACGAATTCGCCTTGCTCAAGCGCCCGTCGAAAGCGGTTCGGGTTTTGAGTGCTGCCGCCTGAATTCACTGGCATCGCCTATTAGTTGCAGCTCCATTGGAGCATTGTTACTAACTCCAAGGCTGTGATTTGTATCACCGGGGCGACGTCTGAAAATCGAACTAAGTATGACTCTTAGTCTCGACCAAGGTCTTGACGATCACCGCCGACTTCCGCCTGGCCAAGTTTGAGCTGACCTCTCTCCGCCCCGCTACCTGCTATCCTAGAAACCTTCGCCAACTGAGGAACATCATGAAAATTAAGTCATCGAGCTTACTGCTCGTGCTGCTGTTCGCGATTCCCACCGCCGCCCAGAACCCTGCTCATTTCGACGGCCAGACGTGGTGGAGTCACATCAAAGTCCTCGCCGACGACAAACTCGAAGGCCGCGACACCGGCAGCCGTGGCGAGCGCGCCGCGCAAGCCTACGCCGTCGA
>JBGPFV010000006.1:0-22048 GCA_041483535.1 Terriglobia bacterium
GTGCACCTCTATCATGGCCAACGACCTTTCTTCTCAAAAGAAGCGCAGTATGAGACATATTATCAGGTCATATTATGGCCGGAAATCTGCTAAGTCAAGAACTATATTGCCTTCGAGATGTTGTACTTCTATTAACAATAGCTATTAGCTATTGTTACGACTTATACTCCGGCCATGAAATTTCGCATGCTTCAAGAAAATCTCCGCAATATCCTTTGGGAGCGCATTGACGGAGGAGAACTCACCGGCCTTCGTCTAGCGGGGCAAACCGGCTTCAAGCAAGCCCACATCTCCAACTTCCTCAACCGCAAGCGTGGCCTCAGCCTCGAAGGCATGGACAGAGTTCTCAACGTGCAGCATCTCTCGGTGCTCGATCTCATCGATCCCACCGAAGTCAGCAAGCGCGCCTGGACCCTCCCGCCGAGCGAGGATGAGTTCGAGAACGTCGTGGTGACTGACTCGCATATCGCAGCCTTCGAAGCGCTGATTATGAGCATGCACGTCAGGGGGATCCTGAAGTTCAAGAAGACCTTCCTGAAGCGCTTGAAGGTGGTGGTGGAAGGCGACCGCCGCACCTGGGAACGCTTTGTCATTATCAAGGCGGACGCGCAGGAAGGAATGAGCATGTATCCGCGCACCATGCCCGGCGCCACCCTCCTGCTCGACCGCCACTATAATTCGTTGACTCCCTACCGCAAGGGCGAAAGCAATATGTACGCCGTGCGTAGAGATGCGACTTGCACCATCAAGTACGTTGAAGCTGCGGACCGCCACTTGATCCTGCGCCCACACAACCCCGCCCACCTGATTGAAGTGATCGCCCTGGAAGACGGCCAGAAGCCCAGCGACTACATCGTGGGCCGCGTCTGTTACGTGGGGATCGAAACCTAGGGTGTACTTAGGGTGCAATAGATAGGGCGAAATAACTCGATGGGGATACTAACGCAGGTGTACTAACGCAGAGTATGCGTTGCCGGACGTTATTTTCCCAGAAGATCGCTCAGCGCGCGCAGATCTTCGGAAGCCGCGTCACCGATCGCAAAATATTGCAGGCCGTCGCGCTGCCAGCGTTCCAAACGGAAGGATCGCGCATCCATCTCCCCGGCTCCTGCGGCGCCCGGAGGGAGAGCCTTCGCCTGAAAAATGAACACTGAGATCTGGTGCTTGCGCACTCGAAAGAGCAGTTGCGCACCGGGCGATTGCTCCAGATAACTGACTCTTCCTCCAACCAGCTCAAACGGCGACCCTTGTAACTCCGGCAAATTGAAGCTGAAGGGAATCTTTCCTGCGAACCAGGGTTTGACGCTGTGCCGGTCGGAGGAAACGACATCGACTGGATTCGCGCTCGCCAGTGTGGCGACGTGCAGATCAGCCAATTCACCCGCCATCCAGCTTTCCTGAGCCAGGTGTCTTTTTTGCCGGACCGTCTCCAGCGGAATGATTCTCGCTCCAGCGATCACCAGCAAGAGCGCCGCCGTGGTCGCAAACGCTGGCCACCACTGCCACCACGCTGGTTTGGCGGGCGAAATGCTTTTCCGTATTCGCTCGCGCACCGCCGGACCGGGCACGTAACACTCGCCCGACGAACGAATCGCGCGCTTCCATTGCAGCCTGCGTAGAGCTTCCGCCGCGCATCCTGAACACTCGCGGAGGTGCCGGTCTAGTTCCTGCATCTGGCTGGAATCGAGTTCACCATCGATGTAAGCGTCCAGCTTTCCGGTCCACCGTTCGTGGGTCGTCTTTTCGGTCCTGTCTTCAGTCATAGTGAACTCCTGCGCACCTTCTGCTGCACTGCCTCGCGCAGCACCCGACGCGCGCGCGACAACCGCGACATCACCGTTCCAACCGGAATGGCCAGCGCCGTCGCAATTTCCTGGTACGACATTTCTTCCACTTCGCACAGCAGCAAAACTTCCCGATAAACGACAGGAAGTTCGGCGATTGCTCTCTGCATGATTTGCTGGCTGGTGCGGTCGATCAGAATGGTTTCGGGAGTCTGGTGCTCGGCGGGGAGAGCCGGGTCATCGTCGGCCAAATCGAGCGGGACGGTGGCCGCTTTGAGCCCGGTGCGCGAATTCAAAAACGTGTTGCGCAGGATGCGAAACATCCAGGCTTTAAAGTTCGTGCCGGGCGCGAACGAGGAGAATCCCTTGAGTGCTTTGGCATACGTTTCCTGCACCAGATCCTCAGCCTCTTCGCGGTTTTGCGCGAGCCAGTGCGCGAAGTTGTACAACCGTCCGAACAGCGGCAGAGCCAACTGCTCAAACGACGACGCCGACGAGCGCTCCTCCAACACGCACACAAGAGTAAACCAACGGACAGGTTTTTTATTCCTGCCGGCAGAAAAGTTTTCTTCACCCGGGAATAAACCGCGAGTCCACCGGTTAGTGAAGACATGGAAAGCGGCTCAAAATGACGGAGGATGCCTTGGCTTTGACCAAAGACGAGATTCTTTATGACCACAACCACGACGGAATCGACCGCCGCGGCTTTCTGCGCTGCATGGCCTGGGCGGGCACGGGGGCGCTTTGCGTGCTCAATGGCGGAGTGTTGACCAGCTACGCGCTGGGCCGCGCGGGCGAAAAAGGTGTCAAGATTCCCAAGGGTGAGTTGGCGTTTGTACAAATCAGCGACAGCCACATGGGATTCGATAAGCCCGCCAATCCCGACGTGGTCGCCACGTTCCAGGCAGCCATCGACAAGATCAACGCCCTGCCCGTCGCTCCGGAATTCATCTTGCATACCGGCGACGTCAGCCACCTGGCGAAGCCAGCTCAGTTCGACAATGTGGAGCAGATCCTGAAATCGGCCCGCACATCGGAGGTCTTCTACGTCCCCGGGGAACACGACTACGTGGGCGACGCAGGCCAGCAGTTTCGGGAGCGTTTTGGCAAGGGCACGCAGGGTTCGGGGTGGTACAGCTTTGAGAAGAAAGGCGTCCATTTTGTCGGGTTGGTCAACGTGGCAAATCTGAAAGCCGGTGGACTTGGATCGCTGGGGTCCGAGCAACTGGAATGGCTGGAGAAAGACGTGAAGCACCTGAAGACCAGCACGCCCGTTGTGGTTTTTGCGCATATCCCGCTCTGGACGGTCTATCCGGAGTGGGGCTGGGGAACCGACGACAGCGCGCAGGCGCTCGGGTATCTGAAGCGATTTGGAAGTGTGACGGTGCTGAACGGGCATATTCACCAGACGATGCAGAAAGTGGAGGGCAACGTGACGTTTCACACTGCGTGTTCGACCGCGTTCCCGCAACCGAAGCCAGGTACAGCACCATCGCCGGGCCCAATGAAGGTACCTGCGGAACAGTTGCGCAGTCTGCTGGGCGTGACCGACGTGCATTACAGGAAGGGGCAACACGCGCTCGCGATCACGGACTCGTCGCTAGGCTGAGCGGCGTGATTTCCTGAAAACATCTGACAATGTCCGAAAGGGAGAAGAAGGCAATGCAACGAAATACTTGTGTCTTACGAACGGCAGCGCTGGCGGTCCTGGGTCTCGCGTTGATCGGTTTCGTGGGAAGAGCGTCGGCGGGCGAGAGTCCGGCCGGTCGGCAGATCACTATCGACAACTTCAGCTTTGCGCCGGCAACGTTGACGGTCCCGGCGGGAACTGAGGTGACCTGGGTGAATCATGACGATATCCCGCACACGGTAGTGAGCGAGGATAAGGTGACCTTCAAGTCACGTGCGCTCGATACCGACGAAAAGTTCAGTTTCACTTTTGCCAAACCGGGTACATACACGTATTTCTGTTCGCTCCATCCGAAGATGACGGGGAAGGTCATAGTGCAGTGAGTGAAGGGCGGACACTCTTGTCCGCCGACTTGCCCAGACTGCACGGGCGGCTTCCACGAGACTCGCGGAGAGCAGTGCCGCCCCGAATACTTCGCGGACAAGAATGTCCACACCACGCAAGGAGTGACGATGAGTCCATGGGATCCGCGCACCGCCATCTTCGCCAAGCACGCCCAGCACGTGGTGATCATTCACTTTCCGATCGCACTGTTGATCGCCGGCGTGACGCTTGATTTCATCGCGACCCGGACTCGCCGGAAAGACCTCGCGTTGGCTGCGTACTGCAATTTCTGCGGCGCGCTGCTGGCGGCCGTGCCAGCGGCCCTGACCGGCTTGCTAGCCTGGCAGTGGGAACTGGAAGGGCGAAGGTTGAAAGGAATCCTGCTAATGCATCTGGTCTCCGGGGCCGCGTCTCTAATGCTGATCGCGGCGGTTTGGTGGGTGCACTGGAGGTTGAGACGCGGGACGGGCGACAGGCCTCCCGTATATCGGTGGGGGCTGGAGATCCTGGCCGTGGCGCTGGTGACCATGACTGGTCATCTGGGAGGATTTCTCAGCGGCGTAAATCACCCCTAGCGCTGCCCCTGTCGATTTTTCCGGGAACGTCCCTAACCAAACCCCCGTACTTACGTCTGACCTTCTGGGCCGACGTTTGCGTACTAGCAACGGGTCGGTGGCACTGGATAAGGCTTGAACGAAGCGATAGTCTCAGAGAGCAATTTCGCGCCCTAAAACCTATGAACTGGAAAATCTACCTTCTCATTCTGGCGGTGCTTTCGTCCGCCGTGCCCTCCTTTGCCCAGCACTCTTCTTCCGAACCGGTTCTGGATGTTTCCGCCATGGATAGCACCATCGATCCGTGCGTGGACTTCTACACCTACTCCTGCGGCGGGTGGATCAAGAAGAATCCTATTCCACCAGACCAGGCGAACTGGAGCACGTACGGCAAGCTCGAGGACGAGAACCGCGCGCAGTTACGAACGATCCTGGAAGATGCGGCGAAAACCGGCGCGCACAATGCCGCGACCCAGAAAATTGGAGACTACTACGCGTCGTGCATGGATGAGCCAGCCATCGAGAAGCTAGGAGCGAAGCCTCTGCTCCCGGAACTGAAACGCATCAAACAGCTGAGGTCAAAGCAGGATCTTGCGGAATATGCCGCCACCACACAGTTCCCACCTTCGCTCTACGGAGGCGGAACCCTGTTCACGTTCCGCTCGAATCAGGACTTCAAGGACTCAACGCAGGTGATCGCCGAGGCCGATCAAGGCGGACTCGGCCTGCCGGATCGTGACTATTATTTAAAGGACGACGCCAAATCGGAAGAACTGCGCAAGGCTTACCTCGCGCACGTCGCCAAGATGTTCGAGCTGCTGGGAGACAAGCCGGCCGATGCGGCCACGGAAGCGACAACGGTGATGCGTATCGAAACCGCGCTCGCCAAGGGCCAGATGACCCGCGTCGAACGGCGTGACCCGCCCAAGCTCTATCACAAGATGAGCGTGGTGGAACTGCAAAAGCTGGCGCCCTCTTTCGGTTGGAACACCTATTTCACAAAAACCGGCGTGGGATCGCTTGGGTCTCCTCTCGGAACTCTAAACGTGGTGACGCTCGACTATTTCCGCGTCATGAACGATGAAATCGAAAAGGAAAGTCTGGCCGACTGGAAGACGTATCTGCGCTGGCACGCCACGCACGACGCCGCCACCAGCCTGTCCGCCGCGTTCGTGAAAGAGAATTTCAATTTCTACGGCAAGACTCTGCGCGGACGCGAGGAATTGCCTCCGCGTTGGAAGCGCTGCACGAATGACGTGGATAACGACTTGGGAGAAGCGCTCGGCCAGGCGTATGTGGCGAAGTACTTTAGTCCGCAGGCCAAGCAGGCAGCGCTGACCATTGTGAAAGAAGTCGAAGCAGCGATGCAGGGCGAGATCCAGGCGTTGCCGTGGATGGGAGCGGCGACAAAGGAGCAGGCCCTCACCAAGTTGCACACGATTGCGAACAAGATCGGTTATCCCGACACCTGGCGCGACTACAGCTCACTCCAGATCGTGCGCGGGGATGAAATCGGAAATTCGGAACGGGCGTCCTGGTTCGAGTTTCACCGCTGGCTCGCCAAAATCGGCAAGCCCGTCGACCGCAACGAGTGGGGCATGACGCCGCCCACCGTCAATGCATATTACGATCCGCAGAAAAACGACATCAACTTTCCGGCAGGAATCCTGCAACCGCCGCTGTTCAGCGCGCTGTCCGACGCTGCGCCCAACTATGGCGACACCGGCGCCACCATGGGCCACGAACTTACCCACGCCTTTGATGATGAGGGTAGCCAGTTCGATGCGCAGGGAAATTTGCGCAACTGGTGGACCGACGCCGACCGCAAGGAATTTGAGCAGCGCGCCAAGTGCGTAATTGACCAATATTCCGATTACATGATCATCGACGACATTAAGATCAACGGCAAACTGACAAACGGCGAAGATCTAGCCGATCTCGGTGGGACACTCTTGGCGTACATGGCGTGGAAAGAAGACACTAAGCTTCAATACCTCGTACCGATGGATGGATTGACGCCAGACCAGCGCTTCTTCGTCGCCTACGGGCAGAGTTGGTGCACCAACGAACGCGAGGAGAATAAACGCCTGCGGGCGACAGTGGATCCGCACTCGCCGGAGAAGTATCGAGCCAATGGCGTGGTCGCAAACATGGCCGAGTTTCGTGCCGCCTTCCACTGCAAGCCCGGCCAGCCGATGGTGCGGCAAAACGCTTGCCGCGTGTGGTAGGTGAAGATCCCGCTTGTGTGGGGACGGGCGACCTCGCCCGTCCATGTCGAACTGCCGCTCGGCAGCGGCCGGTGAACACCCCAACTCCTCTTGATTCGCCCTAGGTTTCGTATCAGGGTATCGCTTTAGCTGTAAAGTTCCACCACATGAGACTGAACACCTGAAGGCATACCCTGATACAAATCCTTAGTTGCACCACGGGATGATAGGGTGTCTCTGCTGGTTCGCTTTTAGTTCGCCCCTTGGCGGCTGCTTTTTCCTCGCGAATAATTTTGCTCGCAAATCGGCGGAGAATGCACGATACTGCCGGTGAAACTGCGTCGTGCTAAAATCGCGCGCCGTTACGCAGAAACAGTGCAGTTTCGCAGCCGTTGTCCTAATTCCCTGGCCCTGCTCGCGAATGCGTGCGGGTGACCGCAAATACGCAGGAGGAGATATGCGCTTCGATGATCCGACTCTCTACGGTCGGGACGATGAGACCGATGAGTACAGCGACAGCGGCGCCTATGGCGAATCGCTGGAAGAAGATCTAGACGAAGAAGAAGAAGAGGAAGAAGAACCAGCCCTGGTGGAGGAGGACGAGCTTCCCGCGCCTCTGGTACGGGAGCCTGTGGCAGCACCCGCACCCGTAACTCCGTCGGGTGGCGGCGGCAGCCAGGGTGGGCCGCCGAAGAAGAAGGCGCCGGCCAAGAAAGCTCCAGTCAAGAAGGCACCGGCCAAGAAAAAAGCGGCCAAAAAGCCGGGGAAGAAAGCGGCCAAGAAACGGGCCGCCAAGAAGAAGGCCAAACCTGCGAAGAAGAAGAAAGCGGCGAAGAGGCCAGCCCGGAAAGCGGCAAAGAAAAAAGTTGCCCGCAAGAAAGGCCGCCGTTAGTGGCTGAGGTAGCAGCCTGTGGCGGAAGTCGATTTCGATGCCAGCCCATAAAGCGGCGACTGATTTTGAAGATGTTACGGCATCGCTAAAGCGACGCCCTGATACGAATCCGACTTCCACCACACCTGGCGGAAGCCCAGCTGGGCTGCCGGCTTCCGCCATCTCACTCACTGGTCTTCTCTTGTATCTTCTTGCACGATTGCTTCCGCTTCGATTTCCACGAGCATTTCTGGAGACACCAGGGCCGTGATCGCCATCATGGCGCTCGCGGGACGAATGTCGCGGAAAAACTCGCCGTGCGCTTTTCCTACTTTTTCCCAATCCGCAATGTGGGTAAGGAAGACGCGCGTGCGAACCACATCTTTCAATGAAGCTCCAGCCCGCTCCAGCGCGCGTTCAATGTTCTTGATGGTCTGAACGGCCTGGGCGTAGGCATCGCCCGCTCCGACGATCTTGCCGTCGGCTGCAGTTGCGGTTGTACCCGCCACGTGCACATGTGCGCCGACGCGAACTGCACGAGAGTAACCGACGATCGGCTCCCACGGCGTCCCGCTTGAGATGTTGATTCGCTCCACTCTGCCTCCGTTTTTTGGGTGCTTCTTTGTGAATAGATTCAAGGAACCAACTTTTCGATCCAGACGACGCAGAAATTGGGCGGAAATTGGCAGCCGCCCGCTCTGACTGCCAACAGATCCCCCAAAACGCCGCGCCCCACACGGACGTCTAATGACATAGTGGCTCAATGGTCACTTGCATTGATCGTCGATTCACGGTATCTAATCCGCACGAGGTTCTTGTTCCGATAGGAATAGGAATAAGAGGGGCCAGGGTTAGGGGGAAGTAGGGGCCATGGAGATTCCGGAGACGCATCCGCTACAGCAGTTGTTTGTGGAACTGGTCGGACGTCATTATGCCCAGGAGATTGGAATTCGCGATCCGCAAGTGGTGAGTTACGTCGCGCATCTGCTGTCCGAGTTTTGTGATGCCGAACAGCTGTTGAAAATCCGCAATGCGGCGGGGAAGCCGTTGAACGACGTGGGCGAGATGCTGATCGAGTCGGACCCGATCTACGGGCCAGCGCCCTCGTTCGACCGCGAGCGCCAGGTCCGCAAGCATATTGGCGACTACACGCTGTTCTACGCCGGCATGTTTCCAGAGAGCATCAACCACTATCGCTTGCGCCGCCAACGCGTCGAGAACTTCGTGGATTGGGTGAAAGCCGGCAAAGAAAGCTACTACATCGTTTCGAAGTTCGAGGACTTCGAATACGCCAAGGTGGCGCCGCTGTTCGCGCAACTGTCGCAGAGATTCGAGCAGTGCGTGTATGGACTGAACCTGGTGAAGAACGAGCTGGAAGTAATGCAGCACCCGATCGCGAGGCGAACGAACGAATTGCTGATGTAGAGACGCGGCTTGCCACGTCTCCCACTGTCGAGGGAGACGGGGCAAGCCCCGTCTCTACAGTCGCACCATCCGCCTGCCAGCTATTTCAAATTTCCCTTCCAACACAATCTTGATCGCCTCCGTGTAGGCGATGTGTTCCTGTTCCAGAATGCGCGCCGCCAGCGTGTGTTCGTCGTCCGAGTCGAGCACGGGCACGGTCTTCTGCACGATGATAGCGCCGTGGTCGAGTTCCTCATCCACGAAATGCACGGTGCAGCCGGACGCTCTCACACCATAGGCGAAGGCCTGCTGCTGGGCTTCGAGTCCCGGGAAGGATGGTAGCAGCGAGGGATGGATGTTGAGAATTTTCGCCGAGAACTGCCGCACGAACCAGGGCGAGAGCAGGCGCATGTAGCCGGCAAGGCAGAGGAGATCGACTTTGTGGTCGAGGAGCGCAGCCACAACTTCGCGGTCGTGCTGCTCGCGCGGCTTGCCTTTCGACGCAATGAGAAGCGCGTTGAGGCCGCGCTGGCGGGCGGTTGCAAGACCGGGAGCATCGGCGCGATTCGAAATCACAACCGCGATGCGGGCATTGGGTATCCTGCCCGCCGCAATACTGTCGGCGATAGCCACAAAGTTGGAGCCGCGACCGGAAAGCAGAATGCCGAGGTTCTTCATACGACAATATTATTCACCACAGAACCACAGAGGCACACAGAAATCAAAAGCGGAAAAAACTGGAGTAGAGACGGGGCTTGCCCCGTCTCCTTTGGACACGCCATCTACAATGCGGGGGAGACGCGGCAAGCCGCGTCTCTACAGGAGGGTATTTAGCTGAACATCACCTTGCGATCGCCTTTTACGATGCGGCCTACGCTGTAGAACTTTTCTCCGGCGCGCTCAAGCAGGGTCTGGGCTTTCTTGAATTTCTTGGCGGGAACCACGATCAGCATGCCGAGGCCCATGTTGAAGGTGCGAAGCATTTCCTCCTCGGCGACGTTGCCAAGTTTCTGCAGATGTTCAAAGACGGGCAGAACCGGCCAGGTGCCGCGTTCGATCACGGCCGACGTGCCTTTGGGCAGCACTCGGGGCAGGTTTTCGGTGATGCCTCCGCCGGTGATATGCGCCAGGGCGGCGACGCATTCGCCCGCGATCATCTTGCGAATGATCGACCAGTAGCTGCGATGGGTGCGCATGAGCTCGTTGCCGACCTTGTTCTTGATCTCGCTGACAAAAGTTTCCAGAGAATAGCCGGCGACATCAAAGAGGAGTTTGCGAGCCAGCGAGTATCCGTTGGTGTGCAGGCCGTTGGAGGGCAAGCCGAGAACGCAATCCCCCACCTGCACATCTTTGCCGCTGATGATGCGGTCGCGTTCGACCACTCCGACAATGAATCCGGCGAGGTCGTACTCGCCATCGGGATAAAACCCGGGCATTTCCGCAGTCTCACCGCCGATCAGGGCGCAGCCGTTATGCTTGCAGGCTTCGGCCAGGCCGGCAACAACTTTTTCGGCAACCTCCGGATCCAGGGTTCCGGTGGCCAGGTAGTCCATGAAAAACAAGGGCGCCGCACCCTGCACCGCGATGTCGTTCACGCAGTGATTCACCAGGTCGCTGCCGACGGTGTGGTGCATTTTCATGTCGAAGGCCACTTTCAACTTGGTGCCCACGCCATCCACGCTCGAAACCAGCACGGGATCCAAATATTTTTTGTCGACCGAGAACAACCCGCCGAATCCGCCAATCTCGCTCAGCACACCCTTGGTGAAGGTTTTGTGGGCCAGATACTTGATGCGTTGCTTGGTGCGGTTGCCACGATCAATGCTGACCCCGGCATCGGCGTAAGTGATCGAGTCGTTTTGGGCGTTGGGGTTCTGGGCCACTTTTTTAGTCCGTCGTTTTTAATCCGTCATTGCCAGGGTGGAGAGACTTGGTGCGCCACCGAACCGGAGGAATCATTTCAGGCGCAACAAATTCTAGCACGTCCGGAGTTGCCTCCGGCGGGCGGGGGTGGGTGTCGGCAAAAGAAAAACCCCCGACCAAAACCGGGGGTGAAACCGAAAAGGGATGGAGGGCTTACTTCGCCATGTCGTCTTTCTTCATCTCGTCTTTCTTCGTGGCGTCTTTCTTGGTGGCGTCTTTCTTCACTTTCTTGGCAGCTTTCTTGGGGGGCTTGGCTTTCTCTTCTTTCTTGTCGGCCGGTTTGTCAGCGGGCTTGTCGGCTTGGGCAAAGGCAAACGACGACATCGAGAGGGAGAGAGCAATGGCAAACATCAACGTGAGCACTTTCTTCATATTTGGAAGCTCCTTTTGAATGTTCCGATTCACACACGAAATCCCGAGGTTGCGAGGTGATGTCCCGGGTGCAGCGAAAATTGTAGACCTTGGGCGATGGTTTTCCAAGCGGAACTGCGGAGACGCTTTATAATGCTGGTCCAACTCTTTTCTCCGGAGACAAGCATGAGGATTCTGGCAGTTCTCTTTTTCGCTGTGCTGACGATTCCGTTTACGGTGGCGCAGCAAAACCAGGACACGACGCCCGAGAGCGCAAAACCGGCTGCGTCCAAGAAAGACAAGAAGCAGACAACGCCAACGAGCACCGCGACTCCCGATAAGACCGCGGAGAGCGGCAAGCCCGCGGAGCCGGCCAAAGCCGACACAAACGAAGCTGGTGACAAGGAAGAACATTACGATGTCGGGGAAGTCGCGCCCGTAATCACGCATCACCAGATCACGCTGAACGGCAAGACTCTCCGCTATACAGCTACGGCGGGGAGACTTCCCATCAAACGCGACGACGGCAAGACGGAAGCCGAAATGTTTTTCGTCGCCTACACGCTCGATGACCAGGAAGCGGGGAAGCGTCCGGTAACGTTCTCGTTCAACGGCGGCCCCGGTTCCGCCTCGGTGTGGCTGCACATGGGGGCGCTCGGACCGAAGCGCGTGGTTCTGCAAGCGAACGGCTTCATGCCGGCAGCGCCTTACCGTCTGGAAGACAATCCCGACACGCTACTCGATCGCAGTGACATCGTGATGGTGGATGCCCTGGCGACCGGATACTCGCGGGCCGTGAACGCCGAGCTTACGAAAAAGTTTCTGGGCGTAAAAGGTGACGTGCAGGCTTTTGGAGAATTCATCCGCCTCTACATTTCCCGCTACGATCGTTGGAGCTCTCCGCTGTTCCTGCTGGGCGAAAGTTACGGCACGACGCGCGCCGCCGGCATTGCTGGATATTTAGCGGATCATGGCATCGCTTTCAACGGCGTGACTCTGCTTTCGATGGCCGTGGATTTCCAGACACTGGAATGGAACAAGTCGAACGATCTGCCTTATTTTCTGCTGGTGCCCACGTTTAACATGATCGCCGGCTACCATCACAAGCTGGCTGCCGATCTCACACAGGATGTGGCGAAGACGCGCGAGGAAGTCGTGCGCTGGTCAACCAATGATTACGCGCTTGCTCTGGGCAAAGGCGACGCCATGACGCCGGAAGAACATCGCAAGATTGTCGAGCAACTGTCCCGCTACATCGGGCTGCGCCCGGAAGTGATCGAAGCGCACAACCTGCGTATTGACGTTCCGACGTTCACGCAGGAACTGCTGCTCGATCAGAAACTGGTCACCGGCCGCCTCGATGGCCGCTTCAGCAGCCCTAATCCCGACAGCGATCGTTTCTACGATCCGACGGGCGCTGCCATTCTGCCGCCTTACACCTCGGCGTTCAACAACTACCTGCGGACCGAACTGAATTACAAGTCCGACATGCCGTACCGGGTGTTCGCGTATGACCAACCCGGCTTCCAGAAGTGGGAGTGGGGCAATGCGGTGGAGGGCTTTCCCAGCACGGCGGGCGGGTTGCGATCGGCCATGATCAAGAATCCGTATATGAAGATTCTGGTGATGGAAGGCTACTACGACCTTGCCACACCCTTCACCGCTGCGAACTGGACCATGGATCACCTGAACCTCGACGCGCAATATCGCCAGAACGTTTCGTACGCAACCTACAATTCAGGACACATGGTGTACGTCGATCGCGCCGAGCATGACAAGATGAAAAAGGATCTGGTGGAATTCATGGAGAAGTGCCTGCCGAGGTAGTTTTCGCGTTAGCAATCGTTTTGCGGCGGCGCGTGTGTTCTAATGCTGGACATTTAACGCTGCATGCGCGCCGCCGTCATCTTCGGGTTGGGAACCTCGCCGGCCGACTTGAAGCTGTTTCAAGCCGGCTCCACAACCGAGTGGTCGCAGGGGTTGCCCACTTCTTCCCGCGGCGCTGATGCCATCCTGATCTTTGGCGGGGACGGCACGATTCATCGTCATCTTCCGGCGCTGGTACGGCTCCAGCTTCCGGTGCTGATCATCCCGGCAGGCAGTGGGAATGATTTTGCCCGTGGGCTGAACCTACGCTCGAGGCGAGACTCGTTGCGCGTCTGGCGTGATTTCGAATCGGGGAAATTGAGCGCGCGGCCAGTCGATCTTGGGGTCATCGTGCCTTCCGCTTCGCCGGAGTGCACCCACTATTTCTGTTGCGTGGCCGGGTGCGGCCTGGACTCAGCCGCCGCCCGGCGCGCCAATCGGATGCCGCGCTGGCTGCGCGGACATGGTGGCTATGCCCTGGCGCTATTGCCGCTGCTGCTCAAGTTGCCGGCCTTTTCCCTGCGGCTGACACAGGTTAATGGCGCGGATCGCAGCGAAGCGGAAAGGCTCACCTTGCTCGCGGCATTTGCCAACACTCAGTTTTATGGAGACGGCATGCGCATCGCGCCGGAAGCAGATTTTGCGGACGGTAAGCTCGACGTTTGCCGTATCACCACGCTGAGTCCCTTCAAGCTGTTGTGCATGTTTCCGACGGTGTACTTTGGGCGTCATCTCCTTGTACCCGAAGTTGAGTACGCGCGGGCGGAGCGAGTGCACGTGCAAACCGTAACTCCCCTCGAGATCTACGCTGACGGAGAGTTTGTGTGCGAGACGCCCGTCGAGATTTCCGTGGCGGCGGGCGCTCTGCACGTGATTTATTCGCAACGCTAGGAACGGAACATGTGGGGACGGGGCTTTGCCCCGTCCAGGCGGGGCAAAGCCCCGCCACCACACGGCCTACTTCCATTGAATTCGCCCGTAGCGCGCATCGAGCGCAAGGTTCAGTTCGAGGACGTGAACGCGCGGCTCGCCCAGGAATCCCCATTGCCGGCTCTCGGAGTGCACAAGAACCAGCCGTGCGACTTCAGCTTCCGAAATCTTACGTTCCGACGCCACGCGTCGAATCTGAAACTGAGCCGCCGCCGGCGAAATATCCGGATCCAGTCCTGAACCGGACGTAGTCACCAGATCGACCGGGATGGGGGTACCGGGGTTTTCGGCTTGCCGCTTGGCCACGTCTCCAATGACGCGAGTAATCAGTTGCGCGTTCGTCGGGCCCAGGCTCGATCCGCCCGACGCAGTGGCGTCGTAGCCTGCGGCACCGGCGGCGGATGGCCGTGAATGAAAGTAACCCGGCCGCGAAAATGGCTGCCCAATCAGCCGCGAACCAATCACCACTCCATCTGTCCCGTGGATGAGCTGGCCGTTAGCCTGCATGGGGAAGATCACCTGCGCGAGTCCGGTCACCAGTAGGGGATATAGAATTCCCAACAGCACCGTCGTCGCAATCGTCGTCAGTACCGCGGTAATTAGATTCTTCTTCATTGGCCTTCTCTGTAAGTGAATAGTGAACGGGGACGAGTAGTTCCCTCAGGGGCTAAAGCCCGGTGTTTATGCGGCTGGTAGCGGCACGGCTGAAGCCGTGCCCTTCCCAAAACCCTGCCTACAACCGTCATTAAATACGCTCTGGCCACTACCGCTTCCCTACACCAGCCTGATGCCGGTGATGAACATGTCGATCAGCTTGATGCCGATGAATGGCACTACCAGTCCTCCGAATCCATACACCAGCAGGTTCTGCCGCAGCAGAGATTCGGCGCTCATCGCCTTGTACTTGACTCCTCGCAGCGCCAGCGGAATCAGGGCGACGATGATGAGCGCGTTAAAGATCACGGCCGAAAGCACGGCCGACTGCGGCGTCTGCAGGCGCATGATGTTCAGCGCATTGAGCACGGGGAAGGTTCCGGCGAACATGGCCGGAATGATCGCGAAATACTTGGCTACGTCGTTCGCAATCGAAAAGGTGGTGAGCGCTCCGCGCGTCATCAGCAACTGTTTTCCGATCGCCACGACTTCGATGAGCTTGGTGGGATTCGAATCGAGATCGACCATGTTGCCGGCTTCTTTCGCCGCTTGCGTACCGGTATTCATCGCGACGCCCACGTCCGCTTGCGCCAGCGCGGGCGCATCGTTGGTGCCGTCGCCGGTCATAGCGACCAGTTTGCCGTCGCCTTGTTCGCGGCGAATCAGGTCCATCTTGTCTTTCGGAGTCGCTTCGGCCAGAAAATCGTCGACGCCTGCCTCGCGCGCAATCGCCGCCGCCGTCAGCGGATTGTCTCCGGTGATCATGACGGTCTTGATCCCCATGGCGCGCAGTTGATTGAAACGCTCGCGCATCCCGCCTTTGACGATGTCTTTCAGGTAGATCACGCCCAGCGCGCGCTGATTCTCGGCGACCACCAGCGGAGTTCCTCCCGAGCGCGAGATCTGTTCCACGCTCGCCTGAATCTCGCGCGGCAGCGAGGTGCCGAACTGATGGAGGTACCTGGTGATGGCGTCGACGGCTCCTTTGCGAATCTCACGGCCGTCGAGGTTCACGCCCGACATGCGGGTTTGCGCGGTGAAAGGGACGAACACGGCTTCGTGAGAAGCGAATTCCCGTCCGCGCAGGCTGTACTTCTCTTTCGCCAACACAACGATCGAGCGGCCTTCGGGGGTTTCGTCGGCGAGGGAAGAGAGTTGCGCGGCATCGGCCATCTCGGCTGCGGTAATTCCCGGAGCGGGGATGAACTCCGCTGCCTGGCGGTTGCCGAGCGTGATCGTACCCGTTTTGTCGAGCAGCAACGTGTTCACGTCCCCGGCCGCTTCCACGGCGCGCCCGGACATGGCCAGCACGTTGTGCTGCACCAGGCGGTCCATGCCGGCGATGCCGATGGCGGAGAGTAGGCCGCCAATGGTGGTCGGAATCAGACAGACCAGCAGAGAGACGAGTACAAATACCGTCTGCGGCGATCCCGAGTAAATCGCGAAAGGCTGCAGAGTAATCACAGCCAGCAGGAAGATGATGGTCAGACCGGCCAGAAGAATGTTGAGCGCGATCTCGTTCGGAGTCTTCTGGCGCTCGGCGCCCTCGACCAACGCGATCATTCTGTCGAGAAAGGTTTCGCCCGGATTGGAAGTAATGCGGACTTTGATCACGTCCGAAAGCACGCGCGTGCCTCCGGTAACCGCCGACCGGTCTCCTCCGGCTTCGCGGATGACGGGGGCGGATTCGCCGGTGATCGCAGACTCGTCCACTGACGCAACGCCTTCGATTACTTCGCCATCGCCCGGGACCAGTTCGCTCGCAGCCACCATCACTACATCGCCTGAACGAAGTTTCGAACTCGGTATGGTTTCCGTCGCCCCATGCGCCAGCAGGCGCTTGGCCTCGGTTTCAGATCGGGCTTTGCGGAGCGTGTCGGCTTGCGCTTTGCCGCGTCCTTCAGCCATCGCTTCCGCGAAATTCGCGAACAGCACTGTGAACCAAAGCCAGAGCGTGATCTGAAGATTGAAGGCGAGGCTCTGCTTCTCGCGGAATAACAGCACGGTCGTGAGCACGGCGCCAACCTCGACCACGAACATGACCGGATTCTTCATCATGGTGCGGGGATCGAGCTTGACCACGGCATCGAACAGCGCGCGCCGGATAATTCTTGCGTCCCACAAACTCTTGCTTTTCTTTTCTGCCATGTCTTACCTCGGAAGCTCTGCCTCGGCGTTAGTTAGTGGAGAGCCGGGCGTCCCCACCCGACCGGACGGGCGAGACGCCGTCGCTCCACCGTATTCCTTCTCAGAAAGTCTTTCCTGCCATCATCTGCAGGTGCTCGAGTACCGGTCCCAAACTAAGGACCGGGAAAAATGTCAGCGCTCCGACAATCACGATTACCGACACCAACAGGATGGCAAACAGGGGCGTGGTCACCGGGAACGTGCCCGACGAGGCCGGCACGGTTTTCTTCTTCGCCAGGTTGCCGGCAATCGCCAGCATCGGGATGATCATGAAGAAGCGTCCCACCAGCATCGTGATCGCTCCCGCGGCGTTGTACCAAAGCGTGTTGCCATTCAATCCGGCGAACGCGGAGCCGTTATTCCCTGCCATGGACGTGAAGGCGTAGAGGATTTGGGTCAGGCCGTGTGGACCTGCGTTGGTGATGCTCGATGTGCCAAATCCCTCGACTGATGAAATGGCGGTGAGCACCAGGATGATCAGGGGGAAGACCAACGTGACCAGCATTGCCATCTTCACGTCGTAGGCTTCAATCTTTTTGCCGAGATACTCCGGGGTTCGCCCGACCATGAGTCCGGCAATGAACACCGACAGCACCACGTAGATCAGAATGCCGTAGAGGCCCGCGCCCACCCCGCCGAAAACGGTCTCGCTGAGCATGATGTTGACCAGCGGCACCATTCCGCCCAGCGGAGTAAAGGAATCGTGCACGCCGTTGATGGCGCCGCAACTAGCGTCGGTGGTGATGGTGGCAAACAATGCGGAATTGGCGATGCCGAAGCGCACTTCCTTGCCTTCCATGTTGCCGCCCGGCTGCATCGCGGTGGCACGCTGGTCGACTCCGTGCAGCAAAGGATTACCCTTGGCCTCGGCCCAGTAGGCCGCCGTAACACCGCACAGAAACAGAATCGCCATCGCCGCCCAGACCGCCCAACCGTGACGCTGCGATTTAGTCATCCGGCCCAGGGTATAAGTAAGGCCGGCCGGGATAGCGAAGATAGAGAGCACCTGCAGGAAGTTACTAAGTGGTGTGGGATTCTCAAAGGGATGGGAGCTGTTGGCATTGAAGAATCCGCCGCCGTTCGTGCCCAGCATCTTGATCGCTTCTTGCGACGCAACCGGCCCTTGGGCGATAGTCTGATCCGTGACAGTTTCCAGCACTGGTTTGCCATCCGGCCCAACCATGGGCTTGCCATCCGTTCTAGTCTTCTGAACCTGCTGTGGCTCGATCAGCTTCGCGGTGTCATACGGCTTGAGGTTCTGCACGACCCCCTGCGAAACCAGGAGCAGGGCATAGACGATGCAGGCGGGCAGCAGCAGCCATAGGGTAGAGCGGGTCATATCGACCCAGAAGTTGCCGATGGTTTCCTTCTGGGTGCGCGCGATGCCGCGGATGAACGCGATCGCCAGCGCGATGCCGACGGCCGCCGACGCGAAGTTATGATAGGCCAAGCCCGCCATTTGCGTGAGATAGCTCATGGTGGCCTCGCCGGAATAGTTCTGCCAATTGGTATTGGTTGTGAAGGAAGCGGCGGTGTTAAAAGCCAGCGCCGGAGGCACGGCGGCAAACTTCTGCGGGTTCCACCAGGGCAGCACATGCTGCGCGCGCTCCAGCACGTACAGCAGCAGCATGGAAGCGCCGCTGAACAGCAGCATGGTGACGGCGTATTCCGTCCAGCGCATCTCGCGTTCTTCATCGACGCCGGTCACGCGGTAAAGCAACCGCTCGATCGGGCGGACTACGGGGTCGAGAAAAGTGCGTTCCCGGCTGAACACTCTTGCCATGTACACGCCCAGCGGCTTAGTGATCGCCAGGATCAGTGCTAGGTAGATGACGATCTGCATCCAGCCATTGATAGTCATTTCAGAATTTCTCCGGTTTCAGCAAGGCATACAGCAGATAGACCATCAAGCCTGCACTTACAATCAGCATGATTACCGATTCAGCATCCATATTGACTTGGCCTCAGGCGACTTGCCCTCAATGAATTCGATCGCAGAATTGCACATAACCCAACGACAACACGAAGAACGCTATCGCGACGACGACAAAGATCAGGTCTTGCACGGAACCTCCTCTGATTGCAAACTAACTACTTGTCACGGTCAGAATTTAACCATGATGTCGATGTCGACCAACGACTCGTCCCTGCGAAGATCGGGGAACCATACGGTGCTACCTTGCACTCCGCAGGCCGTTTGCGCTCCGCTGAGGGTCGTTGCCATGGACGAATTCCCGTCGTTGCAAGCGAAGAATTGGGGATACCCGTTGTTGGTATAAGGCACTCCACCCGAACCCGGCGGCGTAACTCCGCCGCGACCAGACCAATACGGCACGTTCGCGTGGCGGTAGTCGTATTCCCAGCGGAAAGTGAGCCACTGCCTGGGCATGTAATCGTACGTGACCGACACATCCCAGGCCTTGAATGGATCCGCGGGATTCCCGGTAAAGTAAGGCGCGTTGATCGCCGCAGAGGGGGCAGTCTCGCCATTGATGGGTGGGAGTAGGACCAGATAGCGTCCCGGATTGTTGATCTGGCCGCCGCCGATGGTTAATCCGTACGTGTCCTTCTTGAACCACGCGCGGTTGTAAAGCATGTAGCCGATAAAACTCTGCTTGGGACCACCCGAAGTATTGCCGTGACAACTCACTCCGCCGCCAAATTCGCAACCCAGGTCGCCGGTAAACGAGAAGGCCATTTTGTCGAGCGTCTTTCCCGGTTTGTCGTAATACTTGATCTCGATACTGTCGTCGGTGTGGATGCGGCCGCGCTTTGGTATGTACAAGTCGTCGTGGCCAAGACCGTAATTGTTGGAGATGATGTTCACCCAGGGTCTCGGAGTCCACTTGATCTGCCCACCCACACCCTTCCTCGAATTGGCAGAGCCATACGATTGCCATCCGTTGATGAGCCACGGCTCGATCTTCAAATGGGGGGTGGGGAAAATCTGCACCCGCAAGCCTTCGAAAAACCACGGTGTGTTGGAGGAAACGTATGACGGCTGGTAGGCCCAGTTGTCGAAGTTGTAATAGCTGAACAGGCCGATGTACGACATGAAGATTCCCGCGTCAATGTTGATCCCGTTCAACTTGTCAATGTGATACCCACCGTACGCTTCCGACAGATAGCGGTGCGCCTCGTTGGCACTCCATTGGCCCTTGGCGTAGCTGGGATCATTGCGCACCGTGGTCGTGGAATACATGCCAAATTGAGTCATGAATCGGGCGCGGACGTTGTCGTAGTGGAAATCGCCGCCGACGCCAAGCTGCTCCAACTGGATTTCGTTGGAGCGAAAGAGTTCGCTCGACCCGCCTATCGAATTGTCGATTGGTTTGTTGAAATCGTAGTTGTAAGTGATATCAGCGCGGATTTCCGGGGTGAAGAATTTTGAGTCGAACGCCGTGTCTTTGTTGCGCGGGTTGCCGTTGAGCCAGGTCCAGTCCCAATCCGAAAAAGGCGCGATCTTTTCCTTTCTTGTGGACGCGTTGGCTGGCGGCGCGGTCTCGGCACCACTCTGCGGTTGAGTGAGAGAGGGCTGCGCGAATGAAGCAGAAGCTACGCGGACCTCGGGAACATTCGGCCCTTTGGATACTGCTTCACTTCCCTCCGCTGTGGATGCCGACCCATGCTGCTCGTTTCGCTTTTGCAGTTGGGTTTCCAGTTGCGCGATCCGTGCTTTCATGGCTTCGAGTTCTTTCATGACGGCAGGCAGGATCGGTTGGTCTGACGTCGTTCCGTCCTGAACAGTGGTACCACTTGCGTCAGAAGCCGTCTGCTGCCCGTGCAGTGGAAGCGTGAACAGCAATGCACTCAGCACCATCAGTACCGTGCGCTTCCCTATTGTTTTGCCCATGCTCGTGTCTCGAGTCGTTCCAGGATTCATAAAGATCAGTTCTCCACGTCGGCTGACTGGTCCGCCTCGTGGTCGAGCTGCGTTCCCCGTACGTGGCCGGAGTTGTCGGTTCTCTCGGATAAGCGCCGCCAGGAACCACAACAAAAAGGCCACAGACAGCGCAATTAACGTGAGCAAGAAGTAAATCATTCCGGTGCACTCGGAGGCGGCTTCCGTCCATCTCGATTGAACTCGGGGCGCCATAAAAGGGGAGTAAGGGGTTCGTAAAGAAGTCATAAAGGGAAAGACAGGGAGCAATCAGGCTGGACTACGCTAAGAGCCCGTAAGGTTTGCGGCATCGCTAAAGCGATGCCCTGATACGAATCTCCCTTGTGCCACACACTGCCAACCGATCAATCTCCGGGCTCGAAGCGATAACCGACCCAGGGATCGGTCACAATGTAGCGAGGCGAATTTGGCGAGGGTTCAAGTTTTTTGCGGAGCTGTGCCACGAACACGCGGAGATATTCAACTTGTTCTGTGCTTTCACCGCCCCACACGGCCGCGAGCAAGGCGCGATGCGTTAGGACTTTGCCTGGGTGGCGGGCGAGAAACGCGAGCAAGTCAAATTCTTTTGGCGTTAGGTGAACTGCACGGTCTTTTACCAAAACGCTGCGGGCTCCAGGATCGATCTTGAAGTCGCCCGTTTCGATCGGTTGTTGTTCCGACTCTTCCGTGCGCGAGCGGCGGAAACTGGCGCGGACGCGCGCCAGGAGTTCCTCCATGCCGAACGGTTTGGTGACGTAATCGTCGGCGCCCGCATCCAGGGCCTGGACCTTGGTCCGCTCCTCGCCGCGGACCGAGAGCACGATGATGGGAATCTGCGTCTTCGTCCGCAGGCGCCGGCACAACTCCAGGCCGTCCATGTTGGGCATGGCCAGGTCGGTGATGACCATATCCGGCGACCAGTCTTTCATGATCTCCAGTGCAGTCTCGCCGTCGTTGGCAACACGGATGTCGTATCCGTGACTGGACAGAGAAGTACGCAGCACTCGCGTGATCTGGGATTCATCGTCGACTACCAAGATATGTTTATGGTCCAAACGTTATACTCCAACCTGCCCAAGCGGTAGCGCGGCCGTGTGATGGGGGAGCCGGGCGGGGAGGCCCGGCGCTCCACCGGCCACTAGCCGGGTTCCTGGGTCACAATGTGCACGTCTACCGCCGGGGCATCGCGCAAGAACTGATGGATGGCGGAAAGATAGAAATACCGTTTCCAGCCCCGCGTGGCGGAGCGCCCAAAGACTACTTGGGTGATGTGTTTCTGGTTGACGAATTCCGCGACGGCGTGGGCCACGCTCTTTCCCTTCAGCCGAACCACCGACGCGCCGACGTTTTCGGCGAAGCGCACATTTGCGGCGAGCGTTCGCTGATTCGCTGCGCTCGAGTCCTGCCCCGTGTCGGTATAAAC